>NZ_JAYWLR010000002.1:0-224522 GCF_040946405.1 Corynebacterium sp. LK2510
GTGGTGCGTTGTGCGCGCTGTGCGAGGGTGTCACCGGTGGTGGGGTCGACCCAGCCGAAGCCTGGGATGTAGACGGGGGTGTCGGGGATGTCGGCTGCGCGGTAGAGGTGCAGGGTGGTGCGTGGGGGTGTGGCGTTTTGTGTGATGAGGAGTTTGAAGGCTTCGGCGGTGCTGATTGAGTGGTGTTTGGCGGTGGCTTCGATGGTGGTGTCGATGAGGATGGCGTCGGGGGTGTCGAATTCGGCGTAGATCTGGCATCTGCCGCGTGGCAGTGGGATCACGCCGTATTCGGGTGGTGGTGGGGTTTTCTTTTCTGGTGTGATGTCGGGGTCTTCGGCGGTGACGAGTGCGTTGACTTTGCGGCGGAGGTTGGCAACGGAGGGCAGGATGCGGTGGGGCGTGCGTGGTGTGAGGTAGCGGGTGAGTGCGGTGTCGATGCGTTCGAGGGTGTCGGGGTGTGGGTCGGGGCCGAGTTTGTCGAGGACCTGGTCGATGGCGGCAAGGCGTGGGAAGTCGAGGTGGAAGAGGTGTTCGTGGAGGGCTTTGAGTTGTGGGAGTTCGTCGAGGCGGTAGAGGGCGAAGATGATTGCTTTGACGGCGTAGGGGCTGCGTCCGGATAGGGAGGCGAGTGTGGTGACGGCGTCGTCGAAGTCGGCGTCGATGGGTGGGCGGTGGGTGAGGAAGATTTCGTATTCGGCTTTTCGTGTGTTGGTGAGTGTGGCCGCGATTGGGTTGTCGGGTGTGTTGACGGTGTAGAAGCCTTTCATGTGTGTCCCCCATTTGAGTGGTGTGGTGTCGCACATGTATTCGTATCAGGGGTGCCGGACACTAGGCCTCGCTCTCGCACATTCGTTCGATAAAGTGTTCGAACGAAGCCTATGCCTTCGTCGAAAAGCTCTTGGGTGCAGATGGGGGTGATTCCGGGAAAGTCCTTCCACCTTGCGCCAAGTAAGGCTAGGCTAACCTTACAAGGGCAGGTTGACCGTTACGTTCCGTTGTCGGAACGGATTCCCGACCGAATTCACTCCAAACCCTGGCTGACGCGCTTCCTGCCCTTCTCTTCGACTTTCACTTTGCATAAGGAGAAAACGTGTCCGCAGAATCGATTCTTCAACTAGAGGGAGTGACTGTAACCGCTGATGGCAAGCCTGTGTGTCACGACGTCAACCTGACCATCAACGACGGCGAGACCCACATCCTCCTTGGCCCCAACGGCTCTGGAAAGTCCTCGCTTCTATGCGCACTCATGGGGATCCGCCCGTTCGATATCGTCGGAGGTACTGCGCTCTATTGCGGGCAGGATCTGACCGCAATGTCGCTCGATGAGCGTGCACGCGCAGGTGTCGGAATGGCATTCCAGCGGCCGCCGAGTCTCACGGGGGTCACGGTCAAGCAGCTCATAGCGGCCATGCAACCTGATCCGGCCGACAGTGGCACCGTCCCTTCGTCTGATCCGGTGGAGAAACTGGGTCTCACCCACCTTCTGGACCGTGACATCAACAAAGGTTTCTCCGGCGGCGAGGCCAAACGATGGGAAATTGCCAAGCTAACCACGCAGTCTCCCCGTCTCTGTCTTTTTGATGAGCCCGAGTCCGGCGTGGACATCGAGCAGGTCAAGGTCGTTGCAGGAGCCATCTCCGAACTCATGAACACACCCCTTCCCGATGGAAAGCAGAGGGCAGCGATCATCATCACCCACACGGGCTTCATCTTGGATGGAATCGATGCCACCATTGCGCACCTGCTTATCGACGGCCGCATCCAAGCATCAGATGACGCCAAACAGCTTTTCAACCACGTCCGCCGCCGCGGCTACGCGGCTGCGACCCTGTCGTAGGCCGTCCTTAGGCGGCCACCGCCACAACGCCACGATGCTCCCTCAACGAAAGGACTAGCCCTATGTCCACCCCAAAAACCGTCCATACCTCCCTTGCCCCACAAAACGCCACGGCCACCGCCGATCTTGACCGGTGTGCCGTGTCCACAGACATCCTCGAACCGGTCGGGTGGGCGCCAGAAGAGTCTCGCGCAGCTACAAGCATCCTGGTTGACCACGGTTTCAGCGCTTTGAGCTCCAGCGATGACGACATCGTTGTCATGCCGCTTTCCCGCGCGCTCCTGGAGTTTCCCTGGGTCCAGGAGTTGATGTTCAGCCTCATCTCGCCCGATGAAGACGACATGCTGCACCGCGCATTCGAATCATCCCGTGAACCGTTGGGCACCTTTACCTGGGTCCGGGACGAGGCCACAGTCACGTTGCCAGTTCAGTCTTTTACCGTGATGACAGTCCCGCAAGAACGCCAGTTCACGCACGACATCACCGTTATTGGCAAGGGCGCTGTTGTGGACCACGTCAGCGGCTCGGCTGTCACTCCCACGCTGAGCCACGGCACGCACGTATCTGTGTGTGAGACGTTCATCGGTGACGGCGCCCAGGTTCGCTCGGTTGATGTGGATAAATGGGGCTCAGAAATGAACGTTTATTCCTACGGCCGCACGCAGGTCGGAGTCGGGGCTTCTGTAAGTTCGGTTTCGGTCGCGGTTTCCGCTGTCCATTGCCACCGCTCGCAGTCGCGCACTGAACTTGCTTCTCATGCGTCGTGCACAAGCCACTCGATTGTGTTGGCGCCGACCGGTACCAAACGGATCAAAAGCGATGTCGTGGTGCTCGCCGGTGAAGGCGCTCAGGCTGAACAGGTTGCGCGCATGGTCGCCGATGGCGGGGTCATTGAGAATAGGTCCCAGCTTGTGGCGCAGTCTTCAGGCGTCAACGGCTTCCTCGAGTGTGACGGCCTCATGCTTCGCTCTGATGGCGGAATCACGTCTGTGCCTGCTCTCGATGCACAGACTGATGGCGCGCAACTTTCCCACGAAGCGTCGGTCGGCATGATTGATTCTGAAAAGCTCGATTATCTGATGTCCACGGGATTGACGGAAGATGCAGCGCGCAACCTCATTATTCAAGGGTTCCTTGATCTGGATGACGACCAAATTCCGGTTGCCATCCGCGAGCGCGTTGAGAATCTTGTCGCAGCTGCACGGGGCGCTGAAAAAATGTAGGGCGAAGGTAGTTGGTTGGCCACCGCGTCGCCCAAAGTAAAAGGCCCGCGCAAGCGGGCCTTTCCTTATGCGCGGGAGTGCAGGTCTATGCCTGCTTATCCACGTAGGTCACGCCGTGGAGGGCGCGGCCCATGACGAACGTGGCTACGGACGCGATGATCCACACCGCGGCGATGGCGATGATCGCGCGCAGGACATCGTTGATCACGAACCCCGTGGTGGACCACGATTGCACGAGCTTGGCCATGACGAGCAGCGGGAACGCGATCACGACGAGAGGACCAAGCAGGTTTGCGCGCGTCAGGGCGTTGGGTGCCCGCAGCTGCAGGATGGTTGCGGCGACGATGCTGATCGTCGCAAGCACGACGAGGACAGATGCGATGATTTCTGCGACAGTCATTAGCGGCGCCCCCTCGAGACGATGCGTGCCATGGAGATGGTCGGGATGGTGCCGCACACGAGTGCAGCAAGGATCGCGACTTCGTAGGGGATCATCGTGTCGTTGAACAGGGTCCACATGAGGAAGATCGCGATCATCGAGTAGAAGATGAGGTCCGCCATGACAGCACGGGACAGCTCGTCCTTGATCAGGATGAGGGCAGCCAGGCCGATGAGCAGGCAGACCGTCACGATGACGATGCACGCTGTGACGATGGTTGAGAACATGAGTTAATCCAACCTTTCAGCAGCCGGGAGGGTTGTGTCCTTCGGGTCCGGGCCGTAGTCGTGGTACTCGTACCACTCCACGGTCGCCGGGTCGAGAGGAGTTGCGGCGATGCGGGGAGCGACGCGTTCTTCCATCTCGATAAGACCCTGAATCTGCTCGATCGGGTCCTCGCCGAAAGCGGCCTGAACGAGCAGGAACTTCAGGTCCGTGCCCTTCGGGTCGTGGCGGAAGCCCAGGGACATCGTTCCCGGCGTGGCTGTGATCGAGGAGGAGAACCAGAAGCGTTCCCAGTCCGTCGTCAAGCGCAGCGGGTAAAGGATCATGATCGGGCGGATGCCCGCGTGGGGTTTGAACGCGGCGATGATCGTCGAGAAGCCTGCGGAGAAGATCTCCTTGATAATCCAGGCGCCGTAGCCCACCGCGTGGATGAATCCGTTTTTGGCCATTAGTTCTGTCCTCCCTGCAGCTCAGCGACGTTCGGGATGCCGATGGCATCATCTCCCAGCACGGCCGAGGTGTACGCGTCCGTGTCCAGCAGCGCATCGACGGCGGCGGTGGAGACACCCCACAGCGACCCCGCGGCCAGGAACATGCCCAGCGAAATGGCCATGAGCACAGCCGAGGGCACGAGCAGGCGCGAATTGACGTTGAGGGCGGCGGGGTAGTTGTCCATCGGCGCGCCCCAGAACACGAGCTTCCACACCCGCATCATGGACAGCAGCGCGCCGAAGGAGGCGACGATGATCGTGGTCACGACCACCCAGCTGCGCCAGTCGCCCGGGATCGCGGCGGCGAACACGACGGCCACCTTGCCGAAGACACCCGAGAACGGCGGGAAACCGACGATCGACAGCGCACCGGCGGCGAAGACCGTCGAGGTGAGCGGGTCGCGCCGCGCGAGGCCGGACAGCTTGGACAGGGTGCCGGTGCCGTAGGTCTCCTCAATCGCGCCCACGTTGAGCACAAGGGCCGCCACCGTGACCATGTGGTGCACGGTGTAGAGCAGGCCAGCGGCGAGGGCGCGGCGGGGATCGTCGCTGGTGAAGGCGAGCATGACCAGGATGAACGGCATGCCGTTGACCATCTGGTAGGCCAGGACGCGGCGCATCGTCGTCTCGGCCAGGCCGGCGAAACCGCCGATCAGCATGGAGATCACCATCACCACGATGATGAAGGTGTTCCAGCGCGGGTCCATGTCGAACAGCGTGACCCACAGCCGGAAGAGCATGTAGACGGCGACCTTGGTGTGCAGGCCGGAGAACAGGCCCATCACGGCGGCGCTGGTCGAGGGGTACGAGCGCGGCAGCCACGTGTGCACCGGGAACACGCCGGCCTTGGCGGCGATTGCGATGACGACGATGCCGGAGGCCACGGTGATCGGGCCGTTGCCGGCGGCCGCGCCTTGGAGAGACGCCAGGTTCACCGCGCCGGTGACGGCGTAGATGTAGCCGACACCCATCACCAGAAGCGTCGATGCCGCCAGGTTGACCAGGACGAACATGCGGGCGGAGGCGAGGCGGTAGCGCGAGCCGGTCATGGCGATCAGGCCGTAGGACGGCAGGAGCATGACCTCGATCATCACGAAGAAGTTGAACAGGTCGGCGGTGAGCACGGCACCGCTAACGCCGGTGACAAGGACGAGCGTCAACGGCGTGTAGTACCGAGCTTCCGTCTCACCGGCGGCGATGGCGAACCAGTTCGCCGTGATCGCCACGACCATGGTGGCCACGAGCATCACGGCGGAGAACTGGTCGCCAGCGAATGAGATACCCACCCCGCCCTGGTACAGGCCAAGCACGTGCGAGATCGTCCCGTTGGCGGCGGTGTGCATGTACAGCCAGATGCCGCCGGCCAGGTTGACGGCGGGGATGAACACCGCCAGGAAGTCGTTGAGAGGCTTCCACGGGTTGAGCGCCGTGACCGCGGAAATGATCAGCGGCAGCGCAACAAAGATGGGGAGGATTACGTCGGCGGTCATGGCTGTACCTCCCGGGCGGTGGTGGAGGCGTTAGCCTCGTCAAGCTTCTTGGGGTTGAGACGGGCGCGGCGTCCCGCCGTGGACAGGGCGGAGACTCCGCGCTGGTCCGGATCGTCGCCGGGGCGGTCGAAGGTGTCGTCGTCCTTGCCCAGCGATGAGAGCATGAGCAGGATCGTCGTTGTCGCCATGGCGATGACGATGGCCGTCAGCACGAACGCCTGGGGGAGGGGGTCGGACATGTCTTCGAGCGGGGTGCGGGAGGGAAACGCCTCACCGCGCCACGAACCAACACCGGTGGCAAGAAGTGTGAGGTTGGTGGCGTGGCCGAATAGCGCCATGCCGAAGATGATGCGCACCATTCCGCGCTGCATCACCAGGTAAACGGCACCCGCGATGAGGATCGCGATGGTCAGGGCCATAATCATTTGTTCGTCGCCTCCTGTGCTGCGAGGGGCTGGGGATTGTCGGCCGGGTTGATCGGCGCCGGGTGGGCCTGGGCAACCTCGAGGGGCTGCTCGGGCTCGGGGATGTCTGGCAGTGGGTTTTCCCCGTCGCGTCGATAGCTGAGGTTTTCCAGCTCAGTACCGGGCCGCAGGTACCCGCCGAGCTGGTTGATGGCCTGCGTGATCATGCCCAGCACGGCGAGGTAGATGCCGAGGTCGAACAACAACGAGGTGGTCATGTGCTCCCCTGCGATCTCGCCGTGGATGGCGTAGAGGAAACCACCCTTGATCAGGCCGATGAAGCCGGTGCTGATCGCGATGATGATGCCCCAGCCGACCAGACGCGACGGGGTGGCAAGGCGGACCACGTAGGCGTCGGCGCCGCGCGAGAGGTAGTTCAGGGCGAACGCGGTCGCCATGACAAGCGCTGCGACGAAGCCTCCGCCGGGGGCGACGTGGCCGCGGAAGAAAATCAGGATCGAGAGAACGGCCAGGATCGGCACCACAAGCGCACTGGCCTTGCGCAGCGGCATCGAGTTGAGCTGCGACTGGCCGAACGGGCGCGGGCGGGTGCCAGCCTCGAACATGTGGCGCGGCATCGACTTCGTCACGGCGAGGATCACCACGGCGGCCATGCCAAGCACGGAGAGCTCGCCCAAGGTATCGAAGCCACGGAACTCGACGATGATCGCGGCGACGATGTTGTCCGCGCCGGTCGCGATGCCCCCCTCGGTGAGGTACCACATGGCCAGCTCGGAGCGTTCGCGCCGGCCGGTCAACGTGTAAATACCGAAGAACGCGACAACGCCGGCGAGTAACGCGAAGGCCGCAGCCGCCGCCCGCTGGGTGGCGGGAGTCTGCGGGAAGGCACGGGGCTGGTAGCGCAGCACCAGCATGATGACGACCACGGTGAGCGACTCAACCAGCACCTGAGTCAGGGCCACGTCCGGTGCACCCAGGAGGAGCATCTGCAGGGACATGCCCACGCCGACCGTGCCCAACAGCACCGCGGTGGCGAGGCGGCTGCGGGTGAACACCATGCCGAGGACGGATATGGCGATGATGGCGAACGGGATGAGGTCCCAGTAGTTGTCCAGGCCCGCTGCGCGCGGGGCCGGGGTGACTCCGTCGATTCCGCGGGTGAACACCATGGTGGTCAGGCCGAGCACCACGGTGGAGCCGAAGATCCATTTCAGGTGCTGCGACGGGTTGAGGCTGTCTGCCAGGGAGCCGAAGGCGCGGCCCAGGCCGGTCAGCATTGACTGCAGGCCAGCGAGGGCGGAGTTTCCGCTAAACGGCAGCAGCTGGCGGTTTTCTACAGCAGCGAATGCGCGCCCGCGCACGAAGAGGAACGCGATGCCCGCGGCGATAACGGCGACCGAGACCACCAGCGGGGCGGTCACGCCGTGCCACAGGGCGGCGTGGGCGGTGTACGAGGTGTCGCCGGTAATCGAGCGCACACCAGCGGTGACGGGGTCATTGACCGCCCACAGCAGGAAAGCCAGCGGGATGGACATCAGGCCCGGCAGCGCGGCGGGCAGCCACAGCGATACCGGAGCCTCGTGCACGCCCGACATGTCCTTGGGCCCGTCGACAAAGGCGCCGAAGACGATCTTGGCCGAGTAGAGGAAGGTCAGGAAGGCCGCGAACCCGGCAATGGCTAACAGAACCGGGCCGTAGGAGGTCTCCTCGAACGCGGCGAGGATGGACTCCTTAGACACGAAGCCGAACAGCGGCGGGATCGAAGCCATGGAGGCAGCCGCGATGACGGTGGAGGCAAAGGTAAACGGCATTTTGTCGTACAGCTTGCCCAGGTGGCGGGTATCGCGCGATCCTGCCTCGTGCTCCACGACACCGATGAGCATGAACAGCGACGACTTGAACAACCCGTGCGCCAGAGTGTGCAGGAGTGCTGCGGCAAGCGCCGCCGGGGTGCCGATGCCGATCGCGGCGACGATCCAGCCAAGGTGCGAGACCGTGGAGTAGGCGGTCAGGTGCTTCAGATCCGTCTTGGTGATCGCGAACAGCGCCGCGATGATCGCGGTGAACAAGCCGACGACCATTAGCAGGGTGGACCAGGCGGGGACGTCTCGGACGAGCGTCGAGAAGCGAAGGAGCAAGTAAATGCCGGCCTTGACCACGGCTGCGGCGTGGAGGAAGGCGGAGACCGGCGTGGCCGCCGCCATCGCCTCGGGCAGCCAGAAGTGGAACGGGAACTGGGCGGACTTGGTAAAAGCGGACACGGCCACAAGTACCGCGATCGTGGTGGTCAGCCCGGGGCGGGCAGCGAAGACGTCGGAGGCGAGGATCTCGGACAGGCGCGTCGTCCCAGCCGCGTTGGCCGCCAGTCCAAGCGCCGCCAGCAGCGTCAGGCCGCCGAAGAAGGTGAGGATGAGGGTGCGGTAGGAACCGGCCTCACCCGTCGGGCCGGACCTGGCGATGAGGAAGAACGATGCGATGGAGACGAGCTCCCAGCCGATGAAGAGCACGACGACGTCGTCGGCAAGCACGAGCAGCAGCACCGACAGCGTAAACGCCGTCATGATGGTGTAGAAGCTGGTGTTTCCCTCTTTACGCGGCAGATACGCCGCCGAGTAGATGAGTACTACCGCGCCGATCAACAGCGCCAGCAAGGCGAAGAAGATACTCAGGCCGTCGGCGCGCAGTGCAAGGTCGACCTGGGTGCCGGTGCCCATCAGGTCATGCGCCCACGGCCTCGACCACGTTAGGTCCCCACCGTCGGTGACGTGGGGGTATTCCCGCCCGAGGATATATGCGGCGGCGAGCAGGAGCAGCGCAAGCGGCCATCCCGCCTTCCTGTCTATGACGCGTACCAGCAGAGGGGACAGGAGGACTGTCACCCCCACCAAAGCGACCACGAGAGGTAGTGTCATCGGAGCCTCTTCACGGCAATTAGTGCCTTGCTATGTGAGATGAATAGGAAAAACAAAATTCAGGGTATCAACTCGCTATGACATGCCCTAACGGGTTTGGCAACTGAGTCCTAGGCCACACGGTGAGCCTGGCCCGGACGCCTCGCACCCGGCGTTATATTCCCAACCATGAGATGGCGCCTTCTGCCCGCGGCTGGTCTTCTGGTCGCCGGGGCACTCCTTCCGATGAACCCCGCAAGCACCTGGATCCCGCAAGACGCGGACGATACCCACGCAACGACGGGGGCGCCGGCCGCGGTCGCCGGGCCCGACACACTTGTCGACGCCCGCCGTGCCGCCGGCGAAGCCGCCACCCAGGCAGGCTTCCTCACCCAGGGCACCGCCCAGCTCAAAGACGGCGTGGTCCAGCTCGACGAGGGCTCGAAGGAGCTTATCGACGGCATCTCCGCCGCCAACACCGGAGCCCAGCAACTGTCCAACGGCATGGTCGAGCTCCAAGCTGGCACCGGTCAGCTTGCCGACGGTGCCACCCGCGTTGCCGACGCCATCGGCGGTGTCGTCGACCAGGCCGTCGGTTTTGACGCAGTGCGCGGCCAGGTCATCGCGGGCATCGACGGCGCGCTGCTGGACATGCGGGATGCGCGCGACCCGGACGTGGTCAGCGCGCGCGAGGCGCTCACCCAGCTGCGCCAACAGGCGCTCACCGCAGAGCTTCCGGCTGACGTCGTAGCCCAGCTCAACGAGCTCAAGACCGGTTCGCGCGAGGTAGCCAACCAGCTTTCGGTTCCGGGCTACGCCTACCACGACGGCATTTACACTGCGACGAAAGGAGCCCAGGAGCTGGCCAGCGGGCTCGGGCGCCTCGACGCAGGCGCCGGTGAGGCGGGCGCGGGCATCGGTGAGCTGCGCGCGGGATCCGAGAAGCTCGACCAGGTCGCTGGGCTGACCTCCGAGAAGATTGACGGGGTGCGCCGCGCAATCCCCGCGGCCTCGCCTCTGGCAGGTGGCGCGGCAGAGGGCGCGCCACGCTCCGCCCTCGCCCCGCTGGCGGCAATGCTGATCAGCGCGCTGCTGCTGGTGGGCGGGTTCGCCGCCGCTGCCGCCTCGCTGGCTCTGCCACGCCGGCGCTGGTGGGTTCTCGCTGGTTCTGCCGCGTTCACGGCGCTGCTCGGGTGGGTCCTTGTTGCGATTCTCGGCGTCGGCATGGGCCCGGCGGCCCTGGCACTCGCGGGGCTGGCCAGCCTCGCGGCTGCGTTCGGCTCCGCTGGTATCGCGCGGGTGTTCATGACCAGCCTCGGCGCCCGTGCCGGCTCGGTCGCCGCGGCGATCCTGGTCGCGGCGCAGGTCGCCCTGGTCGGTTGGGTGTGGAAGGTCTCCGCCGCTGGGGTCGTGCCCGGCGTCGTGGAGCACATCTCGAGCGCGCTGCCCATGCACTGGTCCACCGCTGCGCTGTCCGCCGCGGGCAACGGCGGGTCGCCCGCCGCGATGTGGGCTGGGATCGTGCTTGGTGCGGCCGCAGCGGTTATCGGTTTAGCCAGCCGGCGGGAGGAGGTTCGCGCGCCGGGGAGGTAAGTTGGGGTGTTGGCCTTAACCTAAAGCCTGTGCACTCCGCACTCCGGGGCCGCACGCGAATCACCCCGCCGATGCGATTGTCGGCGGGGTGATTGTGTTGGTCGGGATAACAGGATTTGAACCTGCGACCTCTTCGTCCCGAACGAAGCGCGCTACCAAGCTGCGCCATATCCCGGTTGAGCCGTGCACCATGCGGTGCTTGCTACTGGAGTCACTTTAGTTCAGCGCGGCTGAAAGCCCAAAACAGCTGCTCAGAGCACGCTCAGGGCATGTTCAGTGGCGCTCCGTAATGCGGATCAGCGCGGCGGACGGCGGGCAGAAGATACGCACCGGCGCGTACTTGGAGGTGCCAAGGCCGTTGGAAACTTCCAGCCACATCCGGCCGTAGCGGTGCAGCCCCGAGGCGCGGCGGCGGTCAATGTCGGCGTTGGTGACTAGGGCGCGTTCCCCCGGAAGACAGATCTGGCCGCCGTGGGTGTGTCCGGCCAGCGCCAGGTCGTAGCCGTCGGCTTCGAAGGCGTCGAGGGGGCGTCGATAAGGCGCGTGCAGTAGCGCGAGCGACAGGTCGGCGTCGGGGTTGGGGGAGCCTGCGACCTGGGAGTAGTCGTCGAGGTCGTGGTGGGGGTCGTCAACGCCCGTGATGGCGAGGCGCACGCCGGAGGCGCGGAACTCGAGGCGCGCGTGGGTCGCGTCCTGCCAGCCGTGCTCGACGAACGCGGCGCGCATGCCCTGCCACGGCAGGTCCACGTAGGACGGCGTGCGCTTGGAGTCGAACAGGTACTTCAGTGGGTTGATGGGGCGCGGCGCCCAGTAGTCGTTGGTGCCGAAGACGAAGGCGCCCGGGCGCTCCAACAGCGGGCCGAGGGCGTCGAGGACCCACGGCACCGCGCGCTCGTCGGAGAGGTTGTCACCGGTGTTGATCACCAGGTCGGGGTTGAGCTCGTTCAAGGAACGGACGAAGTCGACCTTTTGGCGCTGACCCGGGATCATGTGCAGGTCCGCGACGTGCAGGATGTCGAGCGAGTCGGCCCCGCGGCGCAGCGTGCCCGGCTCGAGCAGGGGCAGCTCGTAGGTTGTGAGCCGGAAATTGTTCAGCTCCCTGACGCCGTAGGCGAGACCCGCCGCGGCGGCGGCGAGAGGGGCAAGGGCGTAACTGGGCTTTATCACGCGCCCAAGGTTACAGGTCGCGTACCCTCAAACCCATGAGTGAGCTGAAGGACAAGATTCGCGCAGACCTGAAGGACGCCATGAAGGCGAAGGAGAAGGAGCGCACCGGCACCATCCGCATGCTGCTGGCTGCGATCCAAACCGCTGAGACTGAAGGGTCGAAGCACGAGGTCACCGACGAGGAGATCCAGAAGATCATCGCGCGCGAGATCAAGAAGCGCCGCGAGTCCGCGGAGATCTACACCACGAACGGCCGCGAGGAACTCGCCGCCACCGAGCTCGCCGAGGCGGAGATCCTCGAGGGCTACCAGCCGCAGCAGCTTAGCGACGACGAACTCGCCGAGCTTGTCGACGCAGCCGTGGCCGACACCGGCGCCACCTCCATGCAGCAGATGGGCCAGGTCATGAAGGTCGCGACCGAGAAGGCTGCCGGCCGCGCGGACGGCAGGCGCCTGTCTGATGCCGTGCGCGCCCGCCTGGCTTAAGCGCCCCAGCGCCTAGGCGCTTTACCGCTGGTTATTCAGCAGGGCGTTGAGTGCGGCGTCGATCTGCTGCGTGAGCTCCCCGAGGTCGGGCGATGTCGCCCCGCCCGGGGAGTTCGTCGCATCTCCGGGGGTCGTAGTGGGGGACTGCGACGGGCTCGGCGTCGGCCGTGCGCGGGAACCGTCGGACACGGACAAGGTGACCATAGAACCGGGGGCCATGGTCGGATCCTGCGGCTCTGCCGAAAGCACTGTGTCGCGCGGTGTGCCGCCACCGGGGGCGGAGCGCACCATCACCGTGAAGCCTTCGCTCTCGAGCACGCGGCGCGCATCGGCAGAGCGCATGCCCACCACCTGATCTAGTGCCGCGCGCTTCGTGCCGCGCACGTAGAGCTGGTTGGATTGTGGCAGGCCCGCCTCGCGTGCGCCCGGTACGGCGTTGGCCATGCGGAACCAGGCGTCGGCAGCTTCGTTGCCGCCGAAGAGCGTGCCCTCGGCGCACTGGCGCACCGGCCCGCTGCACAGCGGGGTGGTCTGCGTGCCGTCGTTGAAAATGTAGGTGGCGGCCGCGACGCCGCGGGTGAAGCCGAGGAACGCGGAGGATTGGTGGGATTCCGTGGTGCCCGTTTTGGCCGCCACGGGGGCGTTCCAGCCGGCTGCCCCAGCGGCGCGCTCGGCGGTACCGGAGATGGTGTCTTCGGACATGCCGGTGGCAAGAGCGCCGGCGATGTCGGCGCTGACTGCCTGCTCGCACTGGGGGCGGTCGATGAAGACCTCGTTGCCGAACTTGTCGGTGACACGTGCCACGGGGTTCGGCTCGCACCACCGGCCGCCGGAGGCGAGGGTGGCAGCGACGTTGGACAGCTCAAGCGCGTTGACACTGGTCGGACCGAGGGTAAACGATCCCATGTTCTCGTCGATGGCGGCCTGTGCCACCGAGCGCTCGCCGTCGAACGTGCCTTCTTCCTTGTAGGAGCGTAGGCCGAGGCGCACCGCCATATCCACGGTGGGTTTGACGCCGACGCGCTGGATCAGCTCGATAAACGTCGTGTTCGGCGATTGGGCCAGCGCGTCTTTGAGGCTGAGTTTGGGAGCATAAGTGCCGGCGTTTTCCACGCAGTACGCACCGGCCGGGCAGTTCTCTGCGCCACCAGCACCCATGCCGTAGACCACGGAGCGGGCAGGGGTATCAAGCTGTGTTTCCAGCCCCATGCCCTGCTCGAGGGCCACAGCGGCCGTGAAGATCTTGAACACCGAGCCAGCGCCGTTGCCGACGAGCGAGGAGCCCTGCGGCATGATCGTCTGGCCCTCTTCCAGGTTGAGGCCGTAGTAGCGTGACGTCGCCATGGCCGAGATGTCGCGGGAATCCTCGCCGGGGCGCACGACGTTGAGCACGCCGGCGACGCCACCCGTGGCCGGGTTGACTGCGGAGCGGATCGCGTCGACGGAGCTCGCTTGGATCTGCGGGTCGAGCGTGGTGGTGATGGTGTAGGAACCGCGCTCGATCTCGTCCTGCGGCAGGCCCTTGGACTCGAGGTAGCGCAGGGCGTAGTCACAGAAGAAACCGTTGTCGCCGGCGGCGATGCAGCCGTCGGGAAGCCCTGCGGGCTCCGGGAGGATGCCCAGCGGCACCCCGGCGAGGTGGTCGGCCTCCTCCTGCGGGAGGTAGCCCTGCGTCGCCATGTTCTGTAAAACGGTGTTGCGGCGCTGGGTCGCGCCCTCCGGGTTGACGTAGGGGTTGAGGTACTCGACCGACTGGAGCAGGCCGACGAGCAGGGCGCCCTGTTCCGGGCGAAGCTCGCGCGCCGGGATACCAAAGTAGGTGCGCGCCGCTGCCTCGATGCCGTAGGCGTGGTTGCCGAAGGAGACGAGGTTGAGGTAGCGGGTGAGGATCTCGTCCTTTGACAGCGTTTCGTTGAGGTCCGAAGCCATGCGCATTTCGCGCAGCTTGCGGGGGATGGACTGCTCGGTGGCGGCCCTGGCCTCGTCGTCCGTGTCGGCGTCGACAAGCCACAAGTAGTTCTTGACGTACTGCTGGTTGATTGTGGAGGCGCCCTGCTCAACCCCGCCCGCGAGCAGGTTGGTCACCATTGCTCGGGCGAAGCCCTGCATATCCACGCCCTCGTGCTCGTAGAACCGGCGGTCCTCCGTTGCCACGAGCGCGTCCTTGGTGCTTTGCGCGATGTCCTCGCTGGCGACCTCGTAGCGGCGCTGGTTGTAGATCCAGGCCATCGGGTCGCCGTTGACGTCCGTGATGGTGGTGACCCCGGGGACCTCGCCGCTGGTGAGATCGGAGAGGTTGGAGCGCATTGTCTCCTCCGTGCGCGCGACGGCCAATCCTCCCAGGCCGGCGACGGGCGCCAGGCACAGGGCGGTAACGAGGGCGGCGGCGAGTAGCGCGAGGAGAAGCTTCGCGAGAGAGGTCAGTGCAGACACCTCCCATACCTTAAGGGATGCCCGGATGTGGGGGAACCGTACTTACCCCCTAAATGTGTGACCCATTCGACAGTGAATTTAGTGTGTGAATAGACTTACAAGTCCAGAGCTTCTGTTTGGTATCCGCTTAAGAATCGCACCAGGTTGTATGTCGTTGAACATCGTGGAGCGGCTCCCGCGGGCATCAAAGATCCGGTTTTCGGATCCCGCGCATCTTCGTGAAGGAGACATGATGACCACCACTCTCAGCCCCGCCAACTACGCCGCCCAGCAGGCCACGGTGATTCGCGCCGAGACTCACCGCGCCAGCGCCGCCACTGGCAGTGTGGTGCTTGACCGGGGCGAGTGGGTCACATCCGCGCAGTGCCGCAACGGCGACCCGGACGCCCTGTTCGTCCGCGGTGCGGAGCAGCGCAAAGCAGCCGCGATCTGCCGCCGCTGTCCCGTGCAGATGGAGTGTCGCGCCGACGCGCTGGACAACCGCGTCGAGTTCGGGGTTTGGGGCGGGCTGACCGAGCGCCAGCGCCGCGCGGTGCTGCGGAAGAACCCGCACGTCACCGACTGGGCTGCCCACCTCGCCGCGGGCGGCGAGGTCATCGGCCTGTAGCTGACCGCAGGTATGGTGGTGGCCATGACTAAATGGGAATACGCCACCGTTCCGCTGCTCACCCACGCCACCAAGCAGATCCTTGACACGTGGGGCGAGGATGGCTGGGAGCTTGTCACGGTCACGCCCGGACCGACTCCGGAGAACCTCGTCGCGTACATGAAGCGCGAGGCGGAGTAGGGCGATGGCCATGGCATGGACTCAGCGCCTGACCGAGCTCGGCATCGAGCTGCCGCCCGTGGCCACCCCGGTCGCGGCGTACGTCCCCGCGATCAAGGTTGGCCAGCAGGTGTGGACCTCAGGCCAGCTCCCGCTTATCGACGGCACCCTCACCTCAACCGGAAAAGTCGGCGCCGAGGTCACCGAGGCTGACGCGACTCGTGCCGCACGGCAGTGCGCGCTCAACGCCCTGGCGGCGGTCCACGACCTCGTGGGACTCGACAACGTCGCCCGCGTGGTGAAGGTCGTCGGGTACGTCGCGTCCGACCCGGAGTTCGTGAACCAGCCGGCTGTTATTAACGGCGCCAGCGAGCTTATTGGGGAGGTTTTCGGCGAGGCCGGGGCGCACGCCCGCTCCGCCGTCGGCGTCCAGTCGCTGCCTCTCGGTGCGCCGGTGGAGGTCGAACTCGTCGTCGAGCTTGTGGGTTAAGCCACGCTCCGCATAGCAATTGGCTGTCGAAGCGGTAGGCTATGGCCTATGCAGCATCCCGCTTACAGCCAACTGCGACAGGTAACGCCTTCGGCAGCTGTAGTCCTTGCTCCGAACCCGAGCTATGCGGCTTTGGAGGGGACCAACTCCTGGGTGATCCGCTCCCCGGAAGACGAGTTCAGCATCGTCGTCGACCCCGGTCCCGAGGACGAGGGGCACCTCAACGTCCTCCAGGCCAAGGGTGAGAAGGTGGCGCTGATTCTTCTGACCCACCGCCACCACGACCACGCCGACGGCGCGCGGCGGTTCCGCCAGCTCACCGGGGCGCCGGTGCGGGCTTTCGACCCGAACTACTGCTCGGGTGCTGAGCCGCTTGTCGACGGCGAGGTAATCACCGTCGACGGCGTGACCCCCGTGGTGAAGGTCGTGGCATCCCCGGGCCACACGATGGATTCGGTGTCCTTCTTCGTCTACACCAACCAGGCGGAGTCAGATCAGCTCGAGGGCATCATCACCGGTGACACCATCGCCGGCCGCCACACCACCATGATTTCCGAGACCGATGGCGACGTCGGTGCATACCTTGATTCCCTCGCCATGCTGGAGGACGAGGGCAAGGGCGTCATGCTTCTCCCGGGCCACGGCCCCGAAGGTACGGACCTGTCGGCGTATGCCCGCAAGTACATTGACCGGCGTAACCAGCGTCTTGAGCAGATCCGCGGCGTGCTTGCGGAGCGAGGCAACGACGTGGACATCAACGTCATCGTGGATGCGATCTATGACGACGTCGATCCGGTCTTGCGCGGTGCAGCCGTGCAGTCGACGCGCGTGGCACTGCGCTACCTGCGCAACAAGGCGTAGCTCTCTCGCTTGTGCTCCTCATCAGGCTAGTGACGGCCTGGTGGGGAGCTTTTTGCTGCGGGTTACGCGCCGTTGGCGCGGTCGTAAGATTCCCGGTTTTTCTCGATGACGGCGATGTGTTCTTCCGCCCACTGCCGAAGCGCCGTCAGCGGCGGCACGGTTGTGTGGCCCAGGTCCGTCAACTGGTAGTCCACCCGGGGCGGGATGCTGGCGGTGACGCGGCGCGTAACGAGGCCGTCGCGCTCCATGGAGCGCAGTGTTTCCGTGAGCACCTTGGGGGAGATGCCTTGGACTTCCTTTTTGAGCTCCGTGAACCGGATGAACTCGCCGCTGCCGAGGACGGTGACGATCAGTGGCGTCCACCTGTCGGTGAGGTGGCGCAGGGCGGTGCGGGAGGGGCATTCGCGGTCTAGGACGTTGGGGCGGCGTTGTGTCGTCGTCATATGTCGTTCCTCACAATTCTGAGTCGTGCTCCATTGGTTACGTTGAGGTAATCAGTTACTAAAACATACCATCAGTTTCGTTCCGCAGAACATCTCTTACTTTCAGGAGGATCTGATGCAGATTTCAGTCATCGGCGCGGCAGGTATGGTCGGCGCCGCCATCGTTGAAGAGGCAATCGAGCGCGGCCACGACGTCCGCACGTTTACAAAGAGCGGTTCAGGCGAAGGCGCCCGCGCGCTCGACCTCGCCGACACTGATGCCGTGGTGGATGTCATCGACACCAGCGACGTCACCGTGATCTCCACGGCAGGCCGGGACAACTACGACGCCGTGGTCGCAGCCCACAAGGATCTCATCGCGGCGGCACCGGCAGGGCGCATGTTCGTCATCGGCGGCGCGGGCGGGCTCAAGGCGGGCGAGGTTCTTCTGGCGGAATCGCCCGAGCTGCCCGAGGAGTACCGCGCCGAGGCGCGTGCATTCGTGCAGGTGTACCAGGCCTACGCCCAGTCGAACGGCCTCGACTGGACGATGCTGGCGCCGTCGCCCATGATTGCCCCGGGCGTGCGCACCGGTGAGTACCGAACCGAACGCGATGTTCCTGCCGGCGGGTTCATCTCCGCGCAGGATTTCGCGGTCGCCGCCATCGACGAGATTGAGCGGCCGCAGCACGCCGGCGCACGCTTTACCGCAGCCTCTGTCGACGAGGAGGCGGCCGGCGCCTAGGGTCGTCGCGCCAGATACGGATAAGACAAATGCTCCCCACCACAGCTGGTGGGGAGCATGTCCTATCGGGGCGTCGAGTGCCTTAGCGCGCGCGGCGCGCGAGGTGCTCCGTGTCGACGATGAGCACGGACTTGCCCTCGAGGCGGATCCAGCCGCGCTGGGCGAAGGTGGCCAGCGCCTTGTTCACCGTCTCGCGGGAAGCGCCGACAAGCTGCGCGATCTCTTCTTGGGTGAGGTCGTGGTTGACGCGCAGGGCGCCGCCCTCCTGGGAACCAAAGCGGTTGGCCAACTGCAGCAGCGTCTTGGCCACGCGGCCCGGAACGTCGGTGAAAATGAGGTCCGCCAGCGACGCGTTGGTGCGGCGCAGGCGACGCGCCAGCACGCGCAACAGCTGCTGGGCGATCTCGGGGTGGTCCTCGATCCACACGCGGAGCGTCTCGGAGTTCATCGTCGCCGCGGTGACCTCGGTGACGCACACGGCGGAGGAGGTGCGCGGGCCCGGATCGAAGATGGACAGCTCGCCGAACATATCGGACGGGCCCATGACGGAAAGCAGGTTCTCGCGGCCGTCGGGAGCGTGGTGGGCGAGCTTCACCTTGCCTTCGGTGATGATGTACAGCCGGTCACCGGGCTCACCTTCGTCAAAAATGGTGGTGCCGCGAGGGAAACGGACCGCTTCCATTTCCGAGATCAAGGCAGTGACAGCGTCAGCGTTCACGCCCTGGAAAATGCCGGCGCGTGCAAGGATTTCTTGTACGCCTTCCATGGAGCCTCCTGGGGAGCAATGGTTGTAAAAATGGTTACTTCAGGCGAAGGCTCGGGAGCCGTCGACAAGCGTAATTTACAGCGAAAATCATACCAGAGGTGGGAGATTAATCACATTCACGGGCATCCAAGAGGTTTTGAGGGTAAAAGGGGTGGGTTTCAATCCAACACTGTGTCTTCGAGACGCTCCATGGCCACGGTGAAAAGGCCGAAGGCGAGGGGGACGAGGGCGACAAGCAGGACCGTCATGCGCAAGACCCTACAGGCCGGCTCACTATAGTGGCCAACATGACTTCTGCGAGGGGAGATGGCCTGACACCTCCGCGGCACCGCCGCCCGGGGGCGCACCCCGCCGCGAAAGGCCGCGAGACTCAACTGGGGCGTACCCGCCGCGCACGGCGCATCAACCGCACCCTCGCCGCGACCTTCCCGGATGCCCACGCGGAGTTGGACTTTGCCACGCCCCTCGAGCTCCTCGTCGCCACGGTGCTCAGCGCCCAGACCACCGACGTGCGCGTCAACCAGGTCACCCCGGCCCTGTTTCGCCGCTATCCCACCGCCCAGGCCTACGCCTCGGCCCAGCAGGACGAAGTCGAGGAGATTATCCGCCCGACCGGGTTCTTCCGCGCGAAGGCCGCCAACCTCATCGGGCTGGGCCAGAAACTCGTCGCGGACTTCGGCGGCGAGGTGCCCACCGCGCTCGACGACCTCGTCACGCTGCCGGGTGTGGGGCGCAAGACCGCTCACGTGGTGCGCGGCAACGTCTTCGGCAAGCCCGGGCTGACCGTGGACACCCACTTCCAGCGCCTCGTGCACCGGCTGCTGCTGACGGAGGAGACGGATCCGGTCAAGATCGAGCACGCCATCGGCGCGATGGTGGAAAAGCGCGAGTGGACCATGTTCTCCCACCGCATTATTTTCCAGGGTCGGCGTATCTGCCACGCTCGGACACCCGCGTGCGGGGCGTGCCCGCTCGCCTTCGACTGTCCCAGCTTCGGCCTCGGGCCCACCGGCTTCGACGAGGCGGCAGCGCTCGTCACGGGGGAGGAGCGCGACCACATTCTGTCTTTCGTCACACGCGCAGGGGATACAGAGGAGGAGAACTAGGTGAAAAACCAGGTTGGGCTGGGAGTGCTCGCCATCGTGGCGGCCACCGCAGTGGTGTTTGCGGGACTGTTCGCACTCGGCGGTTTCGGTGGGTCTGGCGGATCTGATGGATCTGACAGGGCCGGGTCCGCGGATGCGGCTGGGACGGCGGCTGGGGCGGCAGCTGGGACGGGGGGCGTCGAGAAGCGCCCGGACTGCCCGGCAGGGCCCGTCGCGGGCATCGAGCTCGAGTGCTTGGGTGGCGCGACCGACGCGGCGTCCACCGTCGCTAAGGGCGTGGCCGTGGTCAACGTGTGGGCGTGGTGGTGCGAGCCGTGCCGCGCGGAGCTGCCCGTCTTCGACGAGTTCGCCAACCAGCACCCGGAGTACGCCGTCGTTGGCGTGCACGCCGACCGCAACGGCGGAAACGGTGCCGCGATGCTCAACGACCTCGGCGTGGGTCTGCCCAGCTACCAGGACGACAGCAACACCTTCGCCGGCACCCTGGGTCTGCCGTCGGTGGTGCCCATTACGGTCGTGGTCGACAACGGCGAGGTGGTGGCAACCTTCCCGCGCACCTTCGCCTCCGTCGCGGAGCTCGAGCAGGCCGTCGCCGAGGTGGCGTAAATGGCGGACGTCGCGCTGCAGCCAGACCGCGCCCCGGGCTGGATGGGCCAGTTGATCCGCGGGCTGGAGTCCCCCGCGCCGTCGAACTACGCCCGCGCGCAGCTGGCGCGCCGCACCCCTCGCGCGGGTGGCGAGGATGATTCCGCCGTGCTCATGCTGCTTTCTGGCGACGAGTCCGCCGCCGAGCTGCCCGGTGACGCGTCGCTGCTGATTACCCACCGCACACCGTCAATGCGCAGCCACTCCGGGCAGATGGCTTTCCCCGGAGGCAAGATCGACCCGGCGGATGCGGGGCCGGTCGACGCCGCGCTGCGCGAAGCGGAGGAGGAGACGGGGTTGGAACGCAACCGGGTAGCGCCGCTTGCCGCCCTCGGCACCGTCACCGCCGGCGGCAGCGGGCGCGCCGTGCGCCCCATTCTGGCCTACTCCGCCGACCCCGGCCGGGTGCACGTGGCCAGCCCCGCCGAGACCGACGACGTGTTCTTCGTCCCCGTCTCCACGCTCATCGACCCGGCCAACCGGTTCCAGGTGTCCTACATGGGGTGGCGCGGGCCCGCGTTCGCAGTGAAAGGCTACGTTGTCTGGGGCTTTACCGGGGTGCTTCTCGACGTCCTCTTAGACACCGCCGGGTGGGCCACCCCGTGGCCGGTAGAGGACGTCATCCCCCTGCGCGACGCCTTGCGCGCGTCGCGCAACAGGGAACAGCATTCTTAAGCGCGATGCCAGTACCATCAGTACGCCGCACCCGAGCCGCGAACGACCCGAAGAACCTGAAAAACCCGGAGGCCACGTGACACTGAATCTCATCGTCGACGCTGTGATCGTCCTGATGATCGCCGGGGCGTTTGTCAGCGGGTGGCGCCAGGGCGCGTTCTCGGCGGTGCTGTCGGCAGTAGGCATCATCGCGGGCCTTGTTGTGGGCCTCGCTGTCGCGCCTTTCGTTGTGGGCCTGGCGCCGACCCAGGTGCTGCGCGTCGTGCTGTTGCTCGCCGTCGTCGTCCTGTTTGCCGCCCTCGGCAACACCGTCGGCGGACTGATCGGGTCCCAGCTGCGCGACCGCGCACGATTCCGTTCCACGCTCACCGTCGATTCCGTGGCGGGGGCGCTGTTCCAGAGCGTGGCGTTCACCCTGGTCGTGTGGTTTATTTCCATCCCGTTGGCGTTCGCGCTGCCTGGGGCGGCCGGTACGGCACTGCGCGAGTCGCGGGTGCTCTCCGCCATCGACCGCGCCGCCCCAGCAGGGTTCGAGTCCCTGCCCGCCCGTTTCGCAGCGCTTCTCGACGACTCCGGGCTCCCGCCTTTGGTCTCCCCCTTCCAAACCCCCGGCGTGGTGGCCGTCGACGCCCCGGACGCCAGCGCGATCGACCCCGCGATGGTGGAGAGGCTGCGCCCCAGCGTTATCCACGTCATGGGTGACGCGCAGACCTGCGGACGCCACCTTTTGGGCTCCGGCTTCGTCGCCGCGGAGGACTACGTGATCACGAACGCCCACGTCGTCGCCGGCACCGGCACGGTTGAGCTCGACACCGTGCTGGGGGTGAAGCAGGCGCAGGTCGTCTTCTTCGACCCGGCGACCGATATCGCGGTGCTGCGCAGCGAGGGCCTGGGCCTCGCCCCGATCCCGTTCGCCACCAAGCCCCTGGGGCGGGGTGACGATGCGATTGTCATGGGGTTCCCGGAGTCGGGCCCCTTCGAGGCTGCTGCGGCGCGTGTGCGTCAGGTGCTGACCATCTCTGGGCCCGACATCTACGCCTCCGGGCGCGTCGACCGCGAGGCCTACACGCTGCGCGGAAACATCCGGCAGGGAAACTCCGGCGGACCCGTCATCACCACCGACGGTGAGGTCGCCGGCGTGATCTTCGGAGCCTCGGTCAAGTCCTCCGACACCGGCTACGCCCTGACTGCGGCGCAGGTGCTCGACGTGGTCGGGGACGTCCGCGCGCTCACCCAGCCCGCGGACACGCGGGAGTGCGTGGCCCGCTAGGCGCTGTTTGGTTCGGAGGGGGCGTCGAAAAGCGCCCGCGCCCACGAGGGGCACGGGCGCGTGATCTAGCTGTTGGGCTTACTTGTCTAGGTCGACTGCGGTGGAGCCGGCGCGGTAACCGACGCGGGCCGCGGAAGCGCTGTCGGAGGTTGCCGGGCGGCCGGCGGCGCGGGTGTAGAGCGCGGAGTGGTCCTCGCGGAGGTTCTTCTGGGCCTGGCCCGGAACGAGGTTCTTCAGCTCGTTCACCGAGGAAATGGTCTTCTCGGGCGCGCGCATGGCCTTGATCTTCTTGAACGCGACGAGCGCGAGGATGCCCGCGACAGCGATCATCGCGAGGAAGACGATAAGGAAGGCTGCCCACCACGGCATCCACTGCGCGAGGAGCGCGGCGACGAAGAGGAAGAAGAAGAAAGTGGAGTACAAGGCAATCACGCCGGCTCCAGCCAGGAGGCCACCGCCGAGCGCACCCTTCTTCACCTCGCCGACAACCTCGGCCTTGGCCAGCTCAATCTCGCTGCGCACGAGGGTGGATACCTGCTCCGTCGCGTTGGAGACAAGCGTGCCCAGCGAATCCTGGCCGGGCACGGTGGCGGTGGAATCGCGCAGCGGGATGGACTCTACCTTTGCGGAAACGGCGGTCGATCCATCGGTGTACAGACCTTTGTTGCTCACTTTTGTAACTACCTTTCGTACAAGCGCATGGAATTTCCCGCATGGAATTTCCGGGGACACGGCGCCCAATTGGTTGTCTCAACTTTAACACCGTAACCGGGCCAGGCGCTGCGGTCGAAGCAGTTGGATGAATCCTCAACATACCTGTTATGAGGTTGAGACTATTGGGCGAGGCGGATTGTTAGGTGCCGTTGGGCTAGGCGCTGCGCGTGGTTTTGCCGTCGCGCAGGAGGCGCTGGCCAAGCCAGAGTCCGATCGCGGTGAGTGCTGTGACGCCGGCGACGACACCTGCGCCGATGCCGACCTCGCGCGCGTGGGGGATCTGGATGAGCGGCACCGGGTTTTTGAAGGTGCGCACCTCCCAGCCGTTCTTCAGGGCGTGCTTGCGCAGGGCGCGGTCTGGGTTGACGGCGACCGGGTGGCCCACCATCTCCATCATGGGAATGTCGGTGGCCGAGTCGGAGTAGGCGAAGCTCTGGGCGAGGTCGTAACCGTGCTCGGCGGCGAACTCGGCGACGGCCGCGGCCTTCGCGTCGCCTTTGAGGAAGCGTTTGATTGTCCCGGTCAGCTTCCCGTCGACAACCTCCATTTCGGTGGCGACAACGGTGTCGACGCCGAGCTCGCGGGCGATCGGCTCGACCAAGATGGAGGCGGAGGCGGAAATGATGATGACCTCGTGGCCCTGGCTGCGGTGCTGCTCGATCAGGTCGCGCGCCTCGGCATAGATCGCGGGCGTGACCACGGTGTGCATGGTCTCGGTGGTGATGCGGCGGATCTCCTCGACGTCCCACCCGGCGGTCAGCTGGGAGAGGGAATCGCGCGCGGCGTCCATCTGTTCGGGGGAGTGCCCGGAGAACATGTAGGAAGCCTTGGACAGTGACAGCTCGAGCGCCTCCTGGCGGCTGATGAGGCCGTTGCTGAGGAATTCGCGGCCGAACGCGTACGCCGAGGAGGTAGCGATGATCGTCTTGTCTAGGTCAAAAAAGGCCGCAGCCGGGCACGACAACTCGGCGGAGCAGGTGTGCTCCGCCGGTGTCCGTGCACTCTCGCTCGTGCTGCGGGGGGTCATGTGGACGTAGTGTAGACGCTCCACACCACGCGCGAAAGTGTTGCAGGTGATTCGTGTGTGACTTCTGGGGCGGATGGGGCCTTACTTCCGGGCTGTGTTGAGCAATATTTATCCGACCCTTGCCCCGAACCGAACCTCTGTGCCATACTCGTACTCGCAAGGCCCCGATATACCGTGTGGCCTGCCCCGGCCCATCCCCCCGAGGCCGGGTTATTGACGGCCCGCGCACACCCCCCGAGGCGCGGGCCGTCTTTTATGCTCTCGGCGCGCTGCCCCGAGATTTTGTCCACAGTGTGACTGTTGGCGCGTCACCTATTTCGGGGGTTGTCCACAAGGTGCGCCCGGCCCCGTTGAGTGAGCCGTGTGTGCGGGCGAAGGTGTCAGGCATGGACACCTCGACGCTTTCCGGCCCGCTGCTCATCGCGGTCGACGACCCCGCCCTCCACCCGGAGGCGCTGCAGGCTGCCGCCGCGACCGGCCGTCCAGTTGTCGACGCGGACAGCCCGGAAACCTTGCGCCGCCACTTTGCCCGCGCCCACGCCGTGCTTCTCGACGCCCCCTTCGCCACCGCCGCCTCCGACCTCCCCGCCCGGGCTGGGGTGTTCCTCCTCGGCGGAGACGTCGCCACCATCGCCGACCAGCACGCCCGGTTCCCGCAGGCCGCGGCCTCCTTCGTCCTGCCTGCGCAGGCGGGAGAGCTGCTGCGCGCGGTTGGGTCGCTGCGCTCTGCGTTGCCCGCATCGCGCGGTGCCGAGGCGGTCATTGCCGTTGTCGGCGCCGCCGGCGGGGTGGGCACTTCGACCCTCGCCGCCACCATCTGCCGGGCCGCCGGGAGCGAGCGTGAGCCGACGCTTATCGACGCCCACCGCTACTCCGGCGGACTCGACTTCCTCCTCGGCATCGAAGATGAAATCGGCGCGCGTTGGGGCGAGATCGTCGTGGGGGAGGGTGCGGTGGACCGCGCCGACGTGCGCCGCGCGCTGCCCTCCAGCGCTGACGGGATCGCGGTGCTCACTCACGCCCGCACCACGATTGCGGACCCGTTCGTGGTGGGCCGTCACGACGTCGAGCGTCTCGTGGCCGCCGTGGCCGGGGCGGGCCTGACAGTGGTGGACGCGCCGGTCAACTTGGTGCCGTCCGGGTGCGATCTCGTGGTGGTTGTGACTCCCGCGGAGGTGCGTGGGGTGGCTGCCGCCGCGCGCGTCGTCGCTGAGCTGGCGGCAGGGGGTGCCACCACAGCTGTCGCCCTGCGCCACCGCGGCTGGTCGTCGCTGGACCGCGAGGAGGCAGAACGCATCGTCCGCGCCCCCGTGATCGCCGAGATCCGCCAGGCTGGGCGGTTGACCCGCACCGTCGAGGTGGCGGGCCTGCCCACTCGGCTGCCGCGTACCCTCGCTAACGCTGCGCGCCAGATCCTGAGCGAGGCAGGGCTGTGAGCGCGCACGCGGTAGGCGACATTCTCGAGCGGGTCCAGCGCCGACTCGCAGACGAGCAGACCGAGCCCGACCCGGCGCGACTCGCCGCCATTGTGCGGGAGGAAGCAGTGGTGATCAGCGATGTCGACGTGCTGTCGATCATGCGCACCCTGCGCGACAACACCGCCGGGGCTGGTCCCCTGGAGGCTGTGCTGTCCGGCGCGGACGTCACCGACGTGTGTGTCAACGGGCCCGACGCGATCTACGTTGACCGGGGGCGCGGGCTCGAGGCGAGTGAGCTGCGCTTCGCCTCCGACGCGGAGGTCCGCCGGCTCGCGGTGCGCCTGGCCGCCGGATGCGGGCGCAGGCTTGACGACGCCCAACCGTACTGCGACGGCCACATCCGCCGTCCCGACGGCTCCATCCTCCGCTTCCACGCCGTGCTCGCGCCGACCGCCCAGCAGGGCACGTGCATCTCCCTGCGCGTGCTGCGCGGCAACACCACCACCCTGGACCAGTTGGAAGCAGCCGGCTCCATCGCCAGCGACTGTGCGGGATTGCTGCGCCGCATCGTCGCCGAGCCCTCGTCATTCCTGGTCGTCGGCGGCACAGGGGCGGGCAAGACGACTCTGCTGTCGGCGCTGCTCGCCGCGGCGGACCCGGCCGAGCGCATCATCGCGATCGAGGACACGGTTGAGCTCGCGCCGGCGCATCCGCACGTGCTCAACCTCACCACCCGCGGAAATAACGCGGAAGGGGCAGGCATGATTTCGATTGCAGACCTCGTGCGCCAAGCACTGCGCATGCGCCCCGACCGCCTCGTAGTGGGAGAGATCCGCGGTGCCGAGGTCGTCGACCTCCTCGCTGCCCTCAACACCGGCCACGACGGCGGCGCGGGCACGCTGCACGCCAACTCTGTCCGGGAGGTCCCGGCGCGCATGGAGGCCCTGGCCGCCCTCGGTGGGCTGGACCGCGCCGGGCTGCACTCTCAGCTCGCTGCCGCCGTGGACTACGTCATCGTGGTCAAGCGGCGTGGCGACGGGACCCGCCGCGTCCACCAGGTTGCCGCGCTCACCGGCAATCCCGTGACGGTGGAACTGGTCTGGGAGGACGCGCCGTGACTCCGATCCTGCTCGCTTGCGCGGCTGCCCTCGGTGCGCCCGCACCCCGCGGCCGGGTCGACACAGCGCGGGGTCGGACGCTCTCGCCCGCCTGGATTCCGCTGCTCACGGCGGCTGCGACGATCGGTGTGATCGCGGTCGACCGCGTCGCTATCGTCCTGTCTGCCTGTGCCGCAGGTGCCACGGTGGTTTATGCTCTGGCGCGGCGTCGTCAAGCTCGGGCGTCCCGCCAGCGCACCGAGGCGACTGCGGTCTTCCTCGGGCACGTGGTGACCAACCTCAAGGCCGGATCCACCCTCGCCGGGGCAGTGGAGCGGGCCGCTGGCCACCTGCCGGATGGTGCGCCCGCCAGCTTCCGCACGGACATTGCGCGCGCAACCGCCGCGGTGGTGTCCGGGGTGCCGGCCGAGAGCGTCCTGCGCGGCGCGGTGAGCCCCGAGCTTCGTGAGGTCGGTGCGCTGTGGGCGCTGTCCAGCTCGCGCGGCGTCCCCATCGCCGACCTCCTCGCCGGTGCGCGCGACAGGCTCGACCACGCCCGGCGCCACCGCGCCGCGACCGAGGCCGCGCTCGCCGGGCCGAAAACGACCGCGGTCGTCCTCGCCGCCCTACCTGCAACCGGGGTGGCCATGGGTACCGCGATGGGGGCCGAGCCGCTGTCCATCCTGCTGGGGCGCGGCCCCGGCGGGTGGCTGTTGGTGGTGGGAACCGCACTGGTGTGCGCTGGATTCCTCGCCTGCCAGCGCATTATTGCGAGGGCAGCCGCATGAGTCTTGCTCTTTCCCTGGTGATGCTCGCCGCCGCGTGTGCCGTCCCCGCAGCGGGCGCAGCCGGGCGCGTGGCCGAGACCAAGGAACCTCGTGCCGGGCCCGGGCGGCGCACCGGCCACCGCCCGGACCGCCTCCGTACGGCGGGCGACATCGAGCTACTCGCCGCGTGCCTGCGCGCCGGGCTGCCGGCCGCGCATGCCGCGTCCGCTGTGGCCGAGTCCTACGCCGAGGAGGAAGGCACAACCGCCGAGGTGTGGCGCACCGTGGCCGCGCTCAGCGCGCTGGGGGCCGAACCCCAGCGCGCCTGGTCCGACCTGCGCGACCTACCGGGAGGCGCGGACGTGGCCGACCTGATTGCCTTGTCCGGCGCCTCTGGAGCGGCAGCGGCCGCGGGGTGCGAGCGCATCGCCGCTCGGCTTCGCGACGACGCCGCCGACGACGCCACCGCCAAAGCGGAACGCGCCGGAGTTCTCATCGCCATTCCCTTGACCGCATTCTTCCTGCCCGCCTTTTTCGTCCTCGGCCTCGCACCCGTAGTCGTCGGGCTCGCGGGAAGACTCACCTGACACACCCGAACCCACCCAATCAGACAGGAGAATGTCCCATGTCACGCCTTACTTTCAACGTCACGTCCTATCTCTCGGCGCGCCTCGCGGCGCTGTCCAATGACCGGGGGATGTCCACCATCGAATACGCCTTTGGCAGCTTGGCCGCGGCCGCCCTCGCCGGGGTCCTCTACATGGTGGTCAACGGCAACAGCGTCGTCTCCGCCATTGAAGGGGTCATCACCGACGCGCTGAGCAACACGCCGGGCTAATGCTTCGCGACGACACCGGCTCCGTCACCGTCGAAGCGGCGCTATCGCTGACGGTGCTTGTCACGGTGGCCGCCGCCATCGTCGGGGCGATCGCGACCATGGCCGCCTACATCGCGGCGGTGGACATCGCGGGCGCAGCCGCGCGCTCGCATGCCATCGGGGTGGACTTCGACCCGCCGCGCGGCAGCGTGAGCGTGTCGGAGGCGGCCGGCCAGGTCACGGTCACCGCCACCGTGCCCGGCCCCGTCGTCGAGGTCCGCGCCACCGCAATCTACCCGGTGGAGTACCGCTGATGCGCCGCCTGCGCGACGACGACGGGTACGCCACCGTCGTCTGCGCGGGCATCATCGCCGCGGTGGTCAGTCTGCTGCTCGTCGTCGCCGCCCTCGGGACAAAGGTGGTGGACTCCCACCGCGCCCGCGTCGCTGCGGACCTCGCTGCAGTGGCCGGGGCGTTCGCGCTCTACGCGGGGTCGGACCCGTGCCGGGCCGCAGAGGAGACCGCGCAGGCCAACGGCGGTGCAGTACAGGAGTGCTCCGAACGCGCGCCGGATGTCACGGTGACCGTTCGATTCGGCCGCGGCGAGTCCACTGCCAGGGCTGGCCCGCTCTAGGGCGTGCTACGGGGTGTGCCCTCGTGCGTTGGTGGCCAGGAGGCGGCGGCCGTCATGGTGACCAGCGCGCCGAGCAGGACCAGTGCGGCCTGCTTGTTCAGCGGCTGGTTGCCGTTGCCGCACTTCGGCGACTGCACGCACGAGGGGCAGCCCGATTCACATGCGCACGACTTCACGGCCTCGTACGTCGCCGCGATCCACTCGGGGAAACGGGCGAAGCCCTCGTCGGCAAAGCCTGCACCACCTGGGTGGCCGTCGTAGACGAACACCGTTGGCAGGAGCGTGTCCTGGTGCAGCGCGGTGGATACTCCGCCGATGTCCCAGCGGTCGCACGTGGCCAGCAGGGGCAGCAGGCCGATGGCGGCGTGCTCGGCCGCGTGCAGTGCTCCGGGTATGTCCCCGGCAGCGATCCCCAGCTCCTCGAGGACGAGGGGATCGACGGTGTAGGCCACGGCGCGCGTCATTAAGCGTTGCTCCGGCAGGTCGAGGGGAATGTGCTCGGACACGGTGCCGTCGCTCAGCCTGACGACGTACCCCGTCACCCGGTCGATGACCTCCACACCGACATTGGCCACCCACAGACCGGGCGAGGGATTGGCGCGCGCCGAGGCTTCGCCGAGGTTGGTGATCTCGGTGGTCGAGCGAGCCTGCGTCGAATAATCCGGCAGCTCCGGGCGGGCGAGGGCGAGGTAGTCGTCGAGGTGGAGCTCCTCGATGACGTAATGCTCGCCCTGGTGGATGTACACCGCGCCGTCGTGCACCTGGCTCATCGCGCGCGCCGCGTCGATGGTGCCCAGCAACCTGCCGTCGGACACGTCCACGATCATCACCTCGGAGCCCGACCCGCCGCGCAGCGTCACACCGGCGTGAGCGGTTTCGGGGCTGAGCTCGCCCTCGAGCTGCGGAACGGCGAACCAGCCGCGCGGGCGCCGCCGCAGGAAACCCTCGCGCTCCAACTCTGCTACGACCTCGTGGGCAGTGAACGCCTCGACATCGGCCGCGGAAAGGGGGTGCTCCACCGCCGCGCAATAGACGTGCCCGCGCAGGATGTACGGGTTGGAGGGATTGAACACACTGGATTCGACCGGTTTTCCCAGCAGCGCGTCCGGGTGGTTGACCAGGTAGGTGTCCATCGGCTCATCGCGGGCCACCAGCACTGCGAGGGACTCCTGGCCGCGCCGGCCCGCCCGGCCGATCTGCTGGCGAAACGACGCGACCGTGCCGGGGAAACCGGCCATGACCACTGCATCGAGTCCACCGACGTCGATGCCGAGCTCGAGCGCATTAGTGGTGGCCATGCCGACGAGCTCGCCCTCGTCCAGGGCACGCTCCAACCGGCGCCGATCTTCGGCGAGGTAACCGGCCCGGTAGGAGGCGATGCGCTGCGCGAAGTCGGCGCGGCCGGCCACCACCAAGTCTTCCTGGGCGCGCATCGCCACGACCTCGGCGGCGCGCCGGGAGCGGACAAACGTGAGCGTGCGAGCGCCCTGCGAGACCAAACTCGCCATGATGGCGGCGGCCTCGGTTGTCGCGGCGCGGCGCACCGGTGCGCCGTTTTCTCCCTCGGCGCCCTCGATGAAGCCGGGCTCCCACAACACGATGGTGCGTGCCCCGGTGGGGGCACCGTCCTCGGTGACTGCGGTGACGGCCCGGCCACACAGCCGCGACGCCTGCCCGGCGGGGTCCGCAGCCGTCGCGGAGGCGAAGATGAGCGTGGGGGAGGCACCGTAGTGCGCGGCAAGGCGCAGAAGACGGCGCAGCGTCAGGGCCACATTTGCACCGAAGACTCCGCGGTAGGTGTGACACTCGTCCACAACGATGAACCGCAGGCGCCTGAACAGGCGCGCCCAGCGGGCGTGGTTGGGCAGGATGCCAGCGTGGATCATGTCCGGGTTGGTGAAGATGAAGCGGCTTTCGTCGCGGATGGCGGAGCGGGCCTCAGTGGGAGTGTCGCCGTCGTAAGGCGCGGGGCGCACCCCGGGACCTGCGAGACGGCTGACAGCGTGGAGCTGATCGGAACCCAGCGCCTTGGTCGGGGTGAGGTAGAGCGCGCAGGCGGCGGGGTCGTCGGCAAGCGCGGTGAGGACCGGGAGCTGGTAGCCCAACGATTTACCCGAGGAAGTGCCGGTGGCAACGACGACGTCGCGGCCTGACCAGGCGAGCTCGGCGGTGCGGGCCTGGTGGGAGTAGAGGTGTGCGATGCCGGCGTCGACAAGCGTGGCGCGCAGGCCGGGGTCCACCCACTCGGGCCACGGCGTCCACTGCGAGGCCGTGGCGTCGACGTGCTGGGTGTGAGTGATGCGGGAGGTAGGGAAGCGGCTGCGGAGCGCTTCGAGGAGTTCGGCACCCAGCGCGCCCGATGTCCCGGAAATGTTGGACAAGTGTTTCACCCCCGGTTGGGACCTCAAAAGAATGAATTATGCCATCCGCCTACTCATTGTGCGGCATTCGTGGCACAATCATCAGTGGTCGCAGATTCTGTGCGCGCCTATGCAGGTGCTCGTGAAGTTTTTGTTACGCGGGCATCAGGTCCTTTCAGACCTGGTGAACGAAAGACCGTTCGTTGCCAGTAATTTTTTGAAAGGTACATCCATGGCTACAGGAACTGTCAAGTGGTTCAACGCTGAAAAGGGCTTCGGCTTCATCGCTCCGGACGACGGCTCTGCTGACGTCTTCGTCCACTACTCCGAGATCAAGGGCTCCGGCTTCCGCACCCTCGAGGAGAACCAGCAGGTTGAGTTCGAGGTTGGCGACGGCACCAAGGGCCCGCAGGCCCAGGACGTCCGCGCTATCTAATTCAGCGCTCTAACGCATCAAGCCCTCTCCTTCGGGAGAGGGCTTTTTCGCGCTGCGGGGATGTGCGGTGGAGTTCAGGGCTGGGGTGCCGTCTGCTCAGGTTAAGAACACAAGGCTAAGAAAACGGCGTTTCCTGGCGTATCCGTGGATTCTTAGCCTTGTGTTCTTAACGTAAAGCGCTGCGGCCCTACTCAGACCGCCGAGACCCCGCGGCGCACGTCGTTCCAGTCGAACAAGCGGCCCTGCAGCTTCTGGATGGCCAAGCCGACCAGGGAGCCGAGCAGGACGCCGACGACCATGGCCAACAGTGGGTAGTCGGCAAACAGCGCGCCGCCGAGGTAGCCCACGCCGACGCCGAGGAAGGCCCAGATAACCACGCCGATGGTGTCGTAGATGAAAAAGGCGAGCCAGCTGTAGCCGACGGAGCCGAGGACGATCGTGGCCACCCACCGCGCCCAGGGCAGAAAGCGTGCGACGATGATGGTCGCGCCTGCGCCGCGGTTCATGTTGCGGCGTACCCAGGCGATCGAAACCCCGGCCTTCGATTTTGGATCGAGCCGGTCGACGACCTTGATCAGGCGCTTGCCCAGGCGGAAGCAGATGTTGTCGCCAATAATGGCGCCGATGATGGCCGCGGCGATGACACCCCAGACGTTGGGTACCCCGCGCGAGGCGCTGAACGCCCCGGCGAGGTTGAGCACGGACTCGGACGGCACGACCGGGGCGAGGGCGTCGCCGATGATGAGCAGGGCGACCAGCGGGTAGAAGATCGGCATCTGCGTGAGCTGCTCGAGGAAATGGATCAACGACTCGATCACTGCTTGTAGTGCTCCTTCCGGGCGAGCTGCAGGGTGGTCCGTGGCCAGTTTTAGGAGTGTAGTGACGCCTACAGCGGGGAGCATATTTTCAATAGCGGGGCTGGGCGTGATAGTTGTCTGATAAGAATAAGAGAGTTTTACTTTCTGCGCGATACACCGCGACCAACCGCGACACTGTTATTCACACCGCCTCCAAGGTGGCGTCACGGATGCGTCCTTAATATAAGGCGCAGATCGGACCGAGAAGAGAGGTGTCACTCAGCGTGGCGGATAACGGCAAGACCCTCGTCATCGTGGAGTCGGCGACGAAGGCGAAGAAGATCCAGAAGTACCTGGGCAACGACTACATCGTCGAAGCCTCGGTCGGCCACATTCGCGATCTTCCCGGCCGGGCCGCGGACATCCCCGCGAAGTATAAGAAGGAAGCCTGGGCGAAGCTGGGTGTGAACCCGGACGAGGGTTTCTCCCCGATCTATGTGGTGAGCCCGGACAAGAAGAAGAAGGTCTCGGATCTAAAGGACAAGCTGAAAAAGTCCGACAAGCTGCTGCTGGCCACAGACCCCGACCGCGAGGGCGAAGCGATCGCCTGGCACTTGCTAGAGACGCTCAAGCCGAAGGTCCCAGTCGAGCGCATGGTGTTCAACGAGATCACCGAGTCTGCGATCCGCGAGGCCGCCGAGTCCACCCGCGAGCTGGACATGGGCCTGGTCGACGCGCAGGAGACCCGCCGCATCCTCGACCGCCTCTACGGCTACGAGGTCTCTCCGGTGCTGTGGAAGAAGGTCATGCCGCGCCTGTCGGCAGGCCGTGTGCAATCGGTGGCCACCCGCGTGATCGTCGAGCGTGAGCGCGAGCGCATGGCGTTCGTCCCCGCCGAGTACTGGGACCTCACCGCCACCCTCAACCCGGTTACCAAGGGCGAGGAGTTCGAGGCGAAGCTCGTCGGCGTCGACGGCAAGCGCGTCGCCCAGGGCCGCGACTTCGACGACCGCGGACAGGTGACCTCCGCCGAGGTCTACGTCGTGGACCAGGCCGCTGCCGAGGCGCTCGCCGCCGGTCTCGACGGCGCGCAGATGCACGTGGACAAGGTGGAGGAGAAGCCGTACTCGCGCCGCCCCTTCCCGCCGTTTATGACCTCGACGCTGCAACAGGAGGCGGGCCGCAAGCTCCACTTCACGTCTGCGCGCACCATGCGCATCGCCCAGCGCCTCTACGAAAACGGCCACATCACCTACATGCGTACGGACTCGACGTCGCTGTCGAAGCAGGGCCTCGACGCCGCGCGCATGGCCGCCAGTGAGCTCTACGGGTCGGACTATGTGAGCTCCTCGCCACGCGTGTACGACCGCAAGGTGAAAAACTCCCAGGAGGCGCACGAGGCGATCCGCCCGGCGGGCGAGCGCTTCGCCACCCCCGGCCAGCTTGCGGGGTCGCTCGACGCGGAGGAGTTCAAGCTCTACGAGCTCATCTGGCAGCGCACTGTTGCTTCGCAGATGAATGACGTCAAGGGGACGTCGATGAAGGTGACGGTCGCGGGGACGTCGACAAGCGGCGAGCGCGCGGAATTTGCCGCGACCGGCCGCACGATCACCTTCCCGGGCTGGCTGCGGGCGTACTCCGACTCGACCGACACCGAGACGCACCTGCCGCGCCTGAGCGAGGGCGACGAGCTCACCGCCCGCGAGATCTCGGCGGACGGCCACACCACGAAGCCGCCGGCGCGCTATACGGAGGCCAGCCTGGTCAAGAAGATGGAGGACCTGGGCATCGGTCGCCCGTCGACGTACGCGTCGATCATCAAGACCATCCAGGACCGCGGCTACGTCGCCGCCCGTGGCAACGCGCTCGTTCCGACGTGGGTCGCGTTCTCCGTCGTCGGGCTGCTGGAAAACAACTTCGACGCGCTCGTCGACTACGACTTCACCTCCTCCATGGAGGACGAGCTCGACGAGATCGCCCACGGCAACGAGAACCGCACGGAGTGGCTGACGGGGTTCTACTTCGGCGACGCCGACGCGGACGACAGCATGGCCGAGGCCGTGGCGCGCCGCGGCGGGCTCAAGCACATGATCGAGGCGAACCTCGAAAACATCGACGCCCGCGAGGCCAACTCGCTCAAGCTTTTCGACGACGCCGACAACCGCCCCGTCTACGTCCGCGTGGGCCGCTACGGCCCCTACATCGAGCGCGTCGTGGGTACGACGGCTGAGGGTGAGCCGGACTACCAGCGCGCCAACCTTCCGGAGTCCGCCACCCCGGACGAGATCACGCTCGAGATGGCGGAGAAGCTCTTCGCCACGCCGCGCAGCGGCCGCGAGCTGGGGGAGAACCCGGCGAACGGGCGCACCGTGGTGGCGAAGGAAGGCCGCTTCGGCCCTTACGTCACCGAGCTGGTGCGTGACGACGAGCGCGAGCACGCAGAGGCCCGCGCTGAGCAGATCGTCGCCGAGGAGCGCGCCGCCGAGGATAAGCAGCGCGCCGAGGAAGGCAAGCGGGCAAAGAACTGGGAGACCAAGACCGCGGCGGCGCAGAAGGAAAAGCGCATCGCGGAGCTTGTCGACGAGCAACTCAAGCCCGGCACCGCCTCCCTATTCAGCTCTATGGAGCCGTCGAGCGTCACCCTTGACGAGGCCCTCAAGCTGCTGTCACTGCCGCGCGAGGTTGGAGTCGACCCGGCAGACAACGAGGTCATCACAGCCCAGAACGGCCGCTACGGCCCGTACCTGAAGAAGGGCAACGATTCGCGCTCGCTGGCGAGCGAGGAGCAAATCTTCGACATCACTCTCGACGAGGCGCGCCGCATCTACGCCGAGCCGAAGCGCCGCGGTCGTGCCGCCGCGAAGCCGCCGCTGAAGATGCTGGGCGACAACGACGTTTCCGGCAAGCCGATGAGCATCAAGGACGGCCGCTTCGGCCCGTACGTCACCGACGGCGTGACCAACGCGTCCCTGCAGCGCGGTGACACCCCGGAGACGATGACGGACCAGCGCGCCAACGAGCTGCTGTCTGCGCGCCGTGCCCGAGAGGCCGAGGACGGCGGCGGGGCTGCGAAAAAGGCCACCAAAAAGGCAGTGAAGAAGCCGGCGAAGAAGACCGCGAAAAAGGCAGTGAAGAAGCCGGCGAAAACCACCAAGCGCGTCGTGCGCGCGAGGAAGAAGTAGTCTGGCATTCCCAGCGCATCGCCGTTGGCAGCATCTGCTACTTCCCGCACTGGTGCAGATGCCGTGGAGCTCCGCGCGGAATAGCTTTGCACGCATCTTTGCACTCAACATCACAACAAATATGATTGATGTGAAGATGGGTGTGAAGTTACCTTTTTGGAGGCGCTGGTGGAGTTTGCTGAGCTAGAGAAAATGATCGGTGACCTACGGATTATTGGTACTGACAAGCAGGGCATCGAGGTCAAGAGCGACATTGGGAAAGACGTAAGGGAGACTCTCAGCGCGTTCTCGAACGCCAACGGTGGAATCCTGATCGTTGGATTGAGTGAGTCGAACGGGTTTACCCCAGTTCCCAGTTTTGAAGCAGTCCGAGCGCAGGACAAGTTGGAACAACGCTGTGCTCAGCTGACGCCACCAGTAAGGCCCGACATTGACCTGATTCCCTTTGAGGATGCCGTGTTGCTAGTTGCCGAAGTGAGGGAACTCGTAAGTAGAGACAAGCCGTGTTATGTAACGGACCAGGGGCTCTACCGCGGGAGTTATATCCGCACCGGCGATGGAGATACTCGATTGTCGAATTATGAGGTGGATCGACTTCTCGAGGAGAAGGCTCAGCCAAAGTGGGACGAGGATCCAGTTGCTGAGTCAACAATGTCGGACTTAGATGAGCGGATGTTGGCGGAGTACTTGCATTTGCAGGAGGAGCGGCGGCCAAAAACGTTCGCACAGGGAACACATGCTGCTCTTCGCCGTCTACGTCTGGCAAGGGAGAGTTCTCCGACCCTCGCGGCTCTGCTTGTTATGGGTGAATATCCTCAAGAGTTTTATCCCCGACTTTCGGTCACGTTCGCTCTCTTCCCGGGGACGCGCAAGGGCGAGATCACCGAAGGACACCGTCTCTTGGACTCTGAAACGATCACGGGGAACATCCCTGAGCTTGTTTCTCGAGCTTTGACTGTGGTGAAACGCAATATGAGGACAGGGGCCATGATCGAAGGGGCATTTCGGCGGGATATTCCCGATTATCCCGAGGTGGCGGTGCGTGAAGCTGTTGTGAATGCTCTAATGCACAGGGACTATTCGCCGTACTCCCTAGGGAGTCCAGTCCAGATCAATATGTTCGTGGACAGACTGGAAATCTCGAGCCCGGGAGGCCTTTATGGTGGAGTTACTGTAAATAACTTGGGACTGCCAGGGGTTAGTTCCACAAGGAACCAAAGGATAGCCACTTTGCTGGAGGACGTCCGTTTCCCGAGTGGGGGCGTCGTAGCAGAAAACCGCGGAACCGGAATAGACACTATGCGAAATGCATTAGCCAAGGCGCTGATGCCTGAGCCTGTCTATAGCAACACGCTCAACAACTTTACTGTTACCTTCTTTCGGCGCCGAGTCGCTCCGAAAGAACGCTACGGAACCGCACGCGATGTAGTTCAAAGTCACCTAGAATCCATGACTTCTGCTTCGACCGCTGAACTTGTTTCCTTGACAAAGCTGAGTCGTTCGTCAGTCCTAAACTCCTTAAACGAGCTTGTAGGAGAAGGAATCGTCGAGCGTACGGAGCCCTCTCGCAGTCCAAAACAACGCTATCGCCTGCGGAAATGACCAATCGTGTAACTTCACAACTAACATCGCAATTGTGAAGTCTGTTGTGAAGAATGATGGGAGCTAATACCGGTCCGCCAGCGTGGCGCGGACCGGCCGGGCGAGCTGCGTCATGCGGTTGCGTCCGCGCAGCTCGATCGACTTCATGAGCGTCCAGCGCTGCTGCTCCACCTCGTTGGCGGCGCTGAGCGTCGCTGCGTTGGTCAGGACCTGGCCCGGGGTGTCCTTAGCTAGCTCCGTCAGGCGCGCCGCGGCGTTGACGGCGTCGCCGATGACGGTGTACTCGAAGCGGTCGGAGCCGCCGATGTGGCCTGCCACAACGTGGCCGGAGGCGACGCCAACGCCAGCCTGCAGCTGCAGGCCGCGGAGCTGCTCGCGCAGTTCGCGGGCGGCTTGGAGGGCGTGCGAGGTGGCGTCGTGAAGCGCGATAGGCGCGCCGAAGACGGCGAGGGCGGCGTCGCCCTCGAACTTGTTGATCACACCCTTGTTGCGGTGGACGACCTCGACGACAACTTCGAAGAAGTCGTTGAGCGCTTGGACGACCTCCTCCGGGGAGTGGTCGACGGCGAACGTGGTGGAGCCGATGACGTCGACGAAGACGACAGCTACCTTGCGGTCCTCGCCGCCGAGCTCGGGCTTTTCCTCGAGCGCCTTCTGGGCGACCTCGATGCCGACGTAGCGGCCGAAGATGTCTCGCACGCGCTGGCGCTCGTTGAGACCACGCATCATCTCGTTGAAACCGGCCTGTAGCACGCCGATCTCGGAGCCGTCGTAAATGTCCACCTGCGTATCCGACTCGCCGCGGCGCACGCGGTTGATCGCCTCCTGCAGCTCCTTGATCGGATCGACCACGCTCATGATGGCGAAGACAGTGCCGATAATGCCGGTCACCAGCGCGGTGACGGCGAGTGCTGTGACGGCGGGCATGAGCGCACCGGGCTCGTTGGTGAAGAAGTCGTGCCGCTGACCCCAGTACAGCAGCAGCACGCCCACCAGCGGCATGCCGGTGGTGATAAACCAGATGGCGAAAAGCCGGGTAGCAATCGGCGGCTCAAGGGTGGAATCCTCGAAACGGCGCGCCAGCGCACTGGCGGCGACGGGTCGGACGAGGCGCGCTGCTTGGACGTAGGTAAGGATCGCCACGATCATGCAGGCCATAATCGTGGATACGGATACGACGACTGCTAGGCGCGGACTCACGCGCGACGCGGTGGCGCTGGCGATGGCAATGCCGAACATCCACACCACCACCACAATTGAGGTCTGCAAACCGGGGATGCGCATGACCAAGTTGCGCACCATATTCGGGTCGTGCCCGTCCGGGTTGCGCTGCCAGTCCAAGACAGGCCGGAACAGCAGGAATGTCACCACGGCGCCGACAACGACGGCCACGATGAAGTAGGCAATGCCGACAATGCCCATGTCGCTGCCGGTCAGGGTCAGCGAATCTGCCTCCGCCACGGGGATGAGGAATCGCACGAACAGCATGATCGCAAGTGCTCCGGCCACGTTGGTGCCCAGAACTATTGCGGCGTACAGCGGCCAGGATGTTCCCCACAGCCACTTCAGTCCGCGCCAGATTCTCTCCATGTCCCATTACTTTAATGGGGGCGCAGACGTGTCGGGGGAACAAGTAGGGTAGCTGGTGTGACAAACAGGAGTGTGAGCGCACGGCTTGCCGACACCCCGCGGGTGCGCGAGACCATCATGGCCGCCGCAGCAGCCGCGCGCGGTCAGGGAGATCCGCGCGCGATGACGCATTCCTGGTTGCTGACGGGCCCGCCCGGCGCCGGCCGATCCACGGCTGCGGTGTGCTTCGCCGCGGCACTGGTATGTACCAACCCCGACGAGATCGGTTGCGGGCAGTGCGAGGGGTGCCGCGACGCGTTCGCGGATGCCCACACCGACATTGTCCACGTGGTGCCGAAGCAGTCGATCATCCAGGTCGATGAGATGCGCGAGATTGTTCGAGATGCCGCGCGCATGCCCACGGTCGCTCGCTGGCGCGTCATCATCATCGACGACGCTGACCGGTTCAACCAACAGGCTGCCGACGCCTTCCTTAAAACGCTGGAGGAGCCCCCAGCCAAGACGGTGATCATCTTGTCTGCGCCGTCGACGGACCCGCAGGACTTTTCACAGACTTTGCGTTCGCGCTGCCGGCACCTCTACATCCCTTCGCCGTCGCACGAGGAGATCGTGCGCATCCTCACCGAGGAGGAGGGCGCGTCGGATCACGACGCCGCACTGGCTGCCGCAACGTCGCTGCGCCACATCGGGCGCGCACGCCTGTTGGTGAAGAATCCGGACGCGCAGGCGCGTCGCGCTCGGGCGATCAACCTGGCGGAGCTCGTCTTCCACGGGGACCAGGCATTCCAGGCTGTTAGCTCGTTGATTGCGGCGGCGAAGAAGGAGTCGGTCTCCGCCTATGCTGAGGCCGACGAGCGTGAGCGCGACGCCCTGGCGCAGTCGCTCGGCGCGGGGGCCAAAGGCAAAGGTGCCGCCAAGGCGCTACGGGGCAACGAGGCCCGGATGAAGGAGCTGGAGAAAGACCAGTCGAAGCGCAGCACCCGGCGCAACCGCGACGTGCTCGACCTCACCCTCGTTGACCTCGCCGGCGTCTACCGCGATGCGATGGTGCTGCGCAGCGGCGCGGGCGTTGCCCTGACCCACCCCGACTTCGAGGGCCTAAGCGCTGAGATCGCTGGGCGTGTGGACATGCCGGGCCTCGTTGCCTGCCACGATGCGATCACGGCGTGCCGTGAGAGCCTGGGTATGAACGTGCAGCCGACGATTGCCTTCAACGGGATGATCGGTCGGATCAGAAAAGCCTGCAACGTGAAATAACCTGCCGGTTTCACAACTGCCGTACCCCTGGGTTAAGCTGTTGCGCGGACTGTGCAGTATGCAGTATCTGTACTTTTCCGGCCACCTTAGCTCAGTCGGTAGAGCATCTCACTCGTAATGAGAAGGTCGCGAGTTCGATTCTCGCAGGTGGCTCCACTAAAACCCCAGCCTGGCATCTGTCCGGACTGGGGTTTACTGCTGCGCGGGCTCTAGCGGCCGGGTTTTCTGCGGTAGTAGACCTGCCGGCGCACGCGGGCGACGGTGTCGCCGTCTTCGTCCACGACTTCCGCGTCGAACCAGTGGCGGTACTTCGAGCCGTCGGCAGTTTTGGCCTTGATGAGCTCGTAGGTTTCGTCCGGGATTTCCATCGTCGCGGTGATGGTGCCTTTTCCGGGTTTGAGAAACTCCACTTGGCCGGCGGTGTCCCACACCGTGTAGTCGCGGCCGAGGCGCACCATCGAGGCGAGCATGAAAAACGGGTCCGTCATAGCCATGATGGTGCCGCCGAAGGCGGTGCCGACGGCGTTGCGGGTTAGCGGGGAAACCTTGTGCGCGACGACGACGCGGGAGCCATCGTCGGCGAACTCAACGACCTTGATGCCGGCCCCGAGAAACGGCGGCCACAAGCGCATGAAGCGGCGCAGTTGTCCGGGCGTAAAACGCATGGTGCTTAGTCCTCTCGGGTTGAGGGTGGCAGGTTGCGCGGGACAACCTTGCCCGTGGCATTGCGGGGCAGGGAGTCGACGAAGTTCACGTCCCGCGGGATGGAGTGGTCGGCAAGGTTGTCGCGGACCCATGTGCGGACGGCGTCGGCAGTGACGGTGCGGCCGGTTTCGTCGTCGGTGCGCACGACCCACACGGCGATGCGCTTAAAGGTGTGCTCGTCGTCAACACCACCGGAGTGGACTTCGAAGACACCGGGCATGCGCTCGAGGACCTCGGTAACGGACTGCGGGTGGACGTTCTCCCCGCCGACGATGATCATGTCGTCGTTGCGCGACAGGACGTGCAGGTCGCCGTCTTCGTCGAAGTAACCGAGGTCGCCGATCTGGATGAGACCGTTGATGCGCACGATCTCGGTGTCGGGGTTGGAATACCCCTTCAGCGCGGTTTCGTTGGTGAGGAAGATGCGGCCAACCTCGCCGTGGGGTACTTCGTTGCCGTTGTCGTCGTAAAGCCGCAGCACGGTTCCCGGCGGAACTTTGCCGACGGCTGTTAGTTTCTTCGCCACGGTCTCGGCGTTGGCGCAGGCAGCGAGGGCGAGTTCGGTCGAGCCGTAGTAGTTGGCCAAGATGGGGCCGAAGCGTTCGATGGTGCGCTCGACCAGAAGCGGCGTCAGCGCGTTGCCTGCGGAGGCGATGAACTCCAGTGAGGAGGTGTCCCAAGTGTCGTTGTTGGGCAGGTCGAGCATCTGCTTGAAGAAGATCGGTGAGGACACCATGCCTTCGCAGCGGTAGTCCCGTACCTGGCGGAAGGCCTTTTCCGGGTCGAAGTGGCGGGTTGTGACCACGGTGCTGCGGGTGGCGAAGACGAGGTTGACTGCCGACCAACCCCAAGTGTGGAACATCGACGCGGTGCATTGCACGTTCAGTCCGGCGCGCCACGGAACGGCGGAAAGGTAGCCACCGACGACCATGGGAAAGACCGGTTCCGGGCGCAGGATGCCCTTCGGGATGCCCGTGGTGCCCGAGGACATCAGCACGATGTTGCCGTGCTGGGGGAAGGTCGGAAGCGCCGGCAAGCTGGCAGCGCCGCCGCGAATCATGCGGTCGAGGGTGAGGTCTTCACCGTGGTTGTCGCTGGTGTGGGCCCAAATCGTCGTGATGGAGCCCATGTCTTCCGGGAAGCGGTCGGCGAATTCGTCGTCGATGAACAGCACGTTGATGTTGTTCTCTTTGAAGATGCCGTCGAGCTGCTCGGGAGAGGAGCCGACGTTGAGCAGGAAAAGCTCCGCGCCGGCGTAGCCCTTGGCAGCCATCGGGATAATGATGCCGCGGCCATTGCGTGCCATGACGCCGATGCGCAGGGTGTCCAGGCCGCGCTCGCGCTTGATGGCGAGCAGGCGGCGGGCGACCGTCTTGGCCTGGGTGGCGAGGTCTCGGTAGGACAGGACCCCGTTGTCGTCGATAAGCGCATTGCGGTCGGGCACCGTGTGGGCGGCCTGCTCAATTTCGCGGGCGGTGGTGAACCGGTAGCGGGCGAGGGTAGGCAGCGTGAGCAGCGCTGAGCGGGGGCTTCCCTCGTTGCCGAGCAGGTCGGCGCGCGCCGCGGCAGTAAGGAACTGGGCAGCGGAGCGGGCCGTAAAGACGACGCGCTGGAGGGGAGACAATGGTGACATAGTGTTCCTTTCCGCGGCGGGCACGGGGACGTGTGGGAACGCGCTCGGATTCTGCGCTTTCGGTGCGCTCACATTATCGGTTCGTTAAGGGAAAGTATTTCATTCCACCAAACAGAGTTGCATAAGGGACTAGAGTGACAAAAGTGGCATCGGTCCGCTTCTCTTCGCGGACACGGTTTTGTAACGTTTTGTAACGTTGGCGAGGCAGGCCGCCGTTATAACGGTTAGACGGCCACCCCGCGCCCGGCAGCAGATCAGACGAGATCACACCGAAACTAAACGAGGTTTTCGCACAATGACACTCACCCGCATTCGACGTTCAGCGGCGGCACTCGGCGCCGCGGTGCTTGCAACACTCGGCGGCATCTCCGCCACCGTCGCCCCGCAGGCGCAGGCGCAGGAGCGCAACATGGTGATCTTCGGCGACTCCGTGGTCTCCGACCCCAACGCCCCGCAGTGGCTCGGCGGCAAGCTCGGGCTCGACTCGCGCGGCTCCTCCAACATCAACACCTGGTGTCCGCAGAGCCCGACCAACTGGGGTCGCCTGGCTGCCGGCCAGCTCGGGCTGCCCGCGTGGGACTACTCCTGCTCCGGCACCACCACGATCTCGCAGGGACCGCAGTTGTTCTCCCAGGTCGATCGCGCGCTTCGCGACGGCGGACTCAACCGCAACACCGCACGCGTGATCATCTCCACCGGCTTCAACGACACATACAACAACGAGGGCCGCCCAGACGCCGACATCCGCCGCGACTTTGTGAACTACATGATCCCGCAGGTTGCCAAGATCCGCGCCGCCGCGCCGAACGCGCGCATCCAGTTCGTCGGCTACCCGAAGGTCACCGCCGGCGACCGCGTGTGCCTGTTCCACGTGTTCCCGAACGCCTCCGATTACACCCCCTTCCCGCAGGTGCAGAAGTGGGAAAACCAGGCGCAGTGGATGCAGGTCGATGCAGCCCGCGCCACGGGAACGGAGTTCCTCGACCTGAAGCCGTCGACCTGGAACAACAACATGTGCGCCCCGGACAGCCAGCGCATGTGGGCCGGACTTGTCGACTTCTATGGTGGCCCGGGCAACCTGCCCATCCACGTCAACCAGCGCGGCCACCAGCACGTGGCCAACGTCATCGCGGCGTCCTAAGCGCTACCTGGCAAACCCCAACTGAGGCCTACTCCGCCACCCGCGGGTAGGTCTCGTTCCATGCGCGCGCCTCCTGCAGCTGCGCGGCCGCCTGGAAAATCAACTGCTCGCCGTTGGGCGGGCCCACGATCTGCACGCCCAGGGGCAGGCCGTTGGCGTCGAAGCCGGCGGGCACGGACGCGGCGGGGTTGCCGGTGACGTTCCACGGCGTGGTGAACCCCGCCACGCGGTTGGCCTTCCAGGCTGCGCGCAGGTAGCCGAGGCCATCGAGCTGACCGATCTTTAAGGCCGAGTGGGGCGCGACAGGGGTGAGGAAAAGGTCGAACGCGCCGGGGCGCTCAAACAGCTCGGCGTTGATTTCGCGCGCGACCTGGGCGCCCCGCTCGCGTGCGGCGCGCACGGTCCGCGGGGCACTCAGGCGAGTTATCGCACCGATCCACCGCGCGTGGCGGGTGCGGCTTTCCACCATGCTAGGTTTTTCTGCCCGGGCGGCCGAGCTGCCGAACCCGTCGAGGTACTGCGGCACGAACGCCGTCGACAGCGCGCGCGGGTAGGAGAAGTCAATGCGGGTCACGCTGTGGCCGAGCTCCTCGAGCATCCGTGCCGTCTCCTCGACGGCGCGCCGGGTTTCTCGGTCGGCGCGGGAAAACAGCGGCCCGGTGGTTGACCACGCGATGCGCAGCGGCCCGTCCTTCGGCGCGACGTAAGCCCCGGCGGTGAACTCGTCGACGCCGCTGGTCGGGCCCGCGATGACGTCGTAGACCAGGCGGGAGTCTTCGACGGTGCGGGTGAGCGGGCCGAGGGTGCCGAGCGCGCCCCAGAGTCTGGCGTCGGGAGCCGTGGTCACGCGGCCGCGCTGCGGCTTGAGCCCGAACAACCCACACCACGCCGCGGGAAGCCGGATGGATCCGCCGCCGTCACCACCCATGGCAACGGGCACCATTCCAGAGGCCACGGCAGCGGCCGAGCCACCCGAGGAACCGGCGGGGGAGTGGTCGAGCGACCACGGGTTACGGGTGTAGCCGTAGGCCGCAGATTCCGTAAACGGCCAGATGCCAAACTCGGGCATGGCGGTTTGCCCGATGATGATGGCGCCGGCGTCGCGAAGCCTGCGCACGACCTCTGCGTCGCGGCGCGAGGGGGTGATGTAGGCGGCGCTGCCGTAGTGCGTCACCGTGCCACGGACCTTGATCTCCGCTTTGATTCCAACGGGCACCCCGTGCAGCGGGCCGCGCTCCTCGGCGGGCAGCAGGTCCAGCGCGTGCGCGGCCGCGATCGCCTCGTTGTGCAGGACGCGGGTAAACGCGTTGAGCGAGGGGTTGATCGCTTCGATGCGGGCGAGGAAGAACCTCGTGACGTCGATCGCGCTTAGCTCGCCGGACCGGGTGCGCCGGGCGATCTCGGTGGCGCTGGCGAATGCGAGTTCGGGGTGGGCTGATGAATGCTCCATGACCCCGAGCCTACAATCAGCGCTGCGTTTGCTCCGGGGAAACGGTGTTCTGCAGGGCCACGGCGCGCGCCAGGCGGGCGTAGCGCAGCTCCTGCTCGCGGAAGCGCGTCCACGTGGACATCGTGGTGAAGAAGAACGCCACGATGAGGACGTAGAGCATCAGGTCGGTGCCGCGGTCGACGCCGAGCCAGTTGGCTAGCACGGTGACGTCGTCGGGGCGCAGGATGGCCCACACGGCGGCGAGGACGAGGCCGACAAAGCCGATCTTTACCCACGCCTTCGCGTTCGCTTTACGACGATTGGAGAAAAAGAACGCGACCAGCGCCATTGCGGCCAGCAGCAGAAGAATCTGGATCACGGCAGCCTCCTTGCGACGATCCCGTCGGCCAGGATGTTCACGCCGTTGATCAGCGACTGGCCCTTGCTCATGGAGTACTCCGTGTACAGGATGTCCACGGGTTCCTCCGCCACGCGCCAGGAGAAGTTGTCGATCATGGTGACGATCTCGGAGGCGTGCGACATCCCGTTCATGCGGATGTTCATCTCGTCGGCGACTTTCTTGGTGAAGGCGCGCAGGCCATTGTGGGCGTCGGAAAGCCCGAGTCTGCGCGTGCGCGGCGAGAACAACACGACGGTCTTCAACACGACCCGCTTGATCCACGGCACCTGGGAGTTGTCCTGGCCGGCGAAGCGGGTGCCCACCACGATGTCGAGCGGCTCCGTGCGCAGGCGGTGCACCATCCGCACGACGTCTTTGACCTGGTGCTGGCCGTCGGCGTCGAAGGTGACAAAGTAGCGCGCGCCGGGCTGGGCCCGGGCGAACTCCACACCGGTCTGGATGGCAGCCCCCTGGCCCAGATTGACGGGGTGGTTGACCAGGTATGCCCCGCCCGCGTGGATGGCCGCTGCAGAGTCGTCGGTGGATCCGTCATTGACGGCGACGATGTTGGGGAAGGTTTGCCGGGCGTGCTCGATGACGGACTGGATCACTGGGCCCTCGTTATAACAGGGGATGATCAGCCACGTATCCCGGAAATCCTGCGTCGCCTCCATAACAGCGCTTAGGTTACCCCTCGCGGTGGAAAAGTTTGGCGTACACGCGCCCTAACACTGCCTTGGGCAAGAGACGGTAGGCGGAGCGCACGGCAAAGTTCACTCGGGCGCGGGCGGGGCTGACGAGCCCGTAGGAGACAAGGTTGGCCTGCATCTGTCGCTCGGCCGCGAACATGTCCCGGCCGGTGCGCCGCTCAAACTGCGCGGGACTGACGCGGAAATAGGTCAGCGGCTCGGGCAGGTTGTGCAGCTTCTTCCCGGCGGCGATGAGCCTGGCCCACAGGTCGTAGTCCTCCATAAAGTGCACGCCTGCGTACCCGCCGACGGCGAGAACGTCCGCGGTGCGCAGCATGACGGAGGGGTGGTTCAGCGGCGAGTTGATGCGTGCGTAGCGAGCGATCTCCTCGTGTGTCTCGGGCAGGGCGCGCACGCGCAGCTCGCTTTCGGGCGCACCGCCGAGCTCGGATTCCTCGGCGAACTCGGCCACCGCGGTGCCCAGAGCTGCGATGTCCGGATGGGATTCGAGGTAGGCCAGCTGTACCGCCAGGCGCTCGGGTGCTGCGATGTCGTCGGTGTCGAGGCGGGCGACGTAGTCGGATGAAATCGTCTTCAACCCGGACTGCAGCGCCGGGCCGAGTCCGCGGTTGACCTCGCAGTTAACAACGCGGACGACGCCGGGGTTGTTCTCGACGTAGCCGCGCACCACCTCGTCGACGTCCTCGGCGACCGGGCCGTCGTAGACGAGCACGATCTCGTCGGCGGGGCGGGTCTGGCCCAGCAGAGAGTCGAGCGCGGAGACCAGCTCAGCTGCCGGCGTGCCGCGGTAGAGGGACATGAGAGCGGAAACGGTTGCCACGAGGGCCTACCTTAGTCCGCGCCGCGGCCTGCCTGATCCGAGCCCGAGCCAGAACCTGAGCCTGCTTCGTCGCGCGCGGCGTCGAGCAGGTAGCGCCCGTACCCGGACTTCGCCATCGCCTCGCCCTGCGCCACGAGCGCCTCGCGGGAGATGAGTCCCTCGCGGTAGGCGGCGACCTCGGGGGAGCCGATGACGATGCCGGTGCGTTTCTGCATCACCTCGACATACGCGCTGGCCTCGGCCATGGAGTCGATCGTTCCGGTGTCGAGCCACACGTCGCCGCGGTGCAGTCGGTGGACCTTGAGGTCGCCCGAGCGCAGGTACGTGTCGTTGACGCTGGTGATCTCCAGCTCGCCGCGGGCGCTGGGGGTGATTGACTTGGCAATGTCGACGACGCGGCTGTCGTAGAAGTACAGGCCCACCACCGCAAAGTTGGACTTCGGCTGCGCCGGCTTCTCCTCGATGCTGGTCACGGTCCCATCTGGATCGAAGTCGACCACGCCGTAGCGCTGCGGGTCGGAGACCTCGTAGGCGAAGATCTCGCCGCCGTCGACGCTGCGCGTCTCACCGAGGATGCGGCTCAGCTCCGCGCCTTCGAAGATGTTGTCGCCGAGCACCAGTGCCACGCAGTCGTCGCCGATGAAGTCCTCGCCGATGATGAATGCCTGGGCCAGGCCGTCGGGGGAGGGTTGCACGGCGTAGTCGAGCATGATGCCGAACTGGGAGCCGTCGCCAAGTAGGCGTCGAAAAGCGTCGGCGTCCTCGGGGGTGGTGATGATGAGGATCTCGCGAATCCCCGCGCTGATCAGGGTGGTCAGCGGGTAGTAGATCATCGGCTTGTCGTAGATCGGCATGAGCTGCTTCGAGATGCCCTTGGTGATCGGGTACAGGCGCGTGCCCGACCCGCCCGCGAGGATGATGCCTTTCATGCGAACCAACCTTAGACGGTGCGAATCTTTCTAAGGTGGTCTCTTATGCAGGGAACACACCACTACGCCGTCGTCACCGGCGCTGCCTCCGGCATCGGGCGCGAAATCGCCCTTCAACTCGCGGGCCAAGGCTGGCGCCTAGCCATCAGCGACATCAACTCTAACGGCCTCGCCGCCACCGCCCGCGAGATCGAAGATGCAGGAGCCGAGCTTCTCGACGCCACCCCGGTCGACATCTCCGACGCCGAGGCCGTCGACGCCTGGGCCGCGCGGCTTAGCGAGCTTTACGGCGCGGCGCACACCATCCACCACGTCGGCGGGATCTCCATCTGGGGCCGCGTGGACACCATGCCGCTCGAGAAGTGGCGCCAGCTTATCGACGTCAACCTCATGGGCACCGTCCACATCATCCGCGCGTTTATCCCCGCCATGATGCAGGCCGGTCCCGTGCCCCGCTCCGAGCGCAGGCGGGTCGGCCCGCGCCGCCTGGTGGGCGTGGCCAGCGCCGCCGGCATCATCGCCCTGCCCTGGCACGCGGCGTACTCCGCCTCCAAGGGAGGGGTGCTCTCCATGCTCGAGGTGCTGCGCTTCGATCTTGCGCCCTATGGGATTGCGGTCCACGCCGTCGCGCCGGGCGCCGTGGATACCGGCCTGGTGCGAACCATCGACATCGACGGCGTCGACCAGGACAACCCCCGTGTCGCCAAAGCCCGCGCCCTGTTCCAGCGCCACGCCGTCTCACCAGCGGAGTGTGCGGAGATCATCCTGAAAGGTGTGCGCAAGAATAAGGCGCTGATCACCACCGGCGGTGAGATCGCGTTCGCCCGGTGGGCGCAGGTCAACGCGCCGTGGTTGTACCGCGCTGCGATGGGCGGGGTCAACCGCGCGTTTCGCTGGGTGGCGAAGGACGCGATGCTCTAGCGGCGCCGACGAGCTCGGCGCGGAGGGTCGAGCGGGACGTCGAGTACGTCCAGAACCGTGGCCAGACCGTCGTAGTTGGTCACCAACAGCAGCAGGGCGGTCAGCTCGGCGTCGTCGATGTGGGGGCGCAGGCGCGTCCACACCTCGTCGGTGAGCTGGCGGCGGGCGACGAGGTCGTCGACGGCGTCGAGGAGCGCGCCCACGCGGCCGGTGAAGCCGTGCTCCGGCTTTTGGACGGCCGCGATCTCGGCCGTGGACAAGCCAGCGCGTTTGCCGAACGTGCGGTGGTGATCGAGTTCGTAGTGCGCCTCGCGCAGGGCGGCGACGCGCAGGATGATCAGCTCGGACTCCGTGCGCGGCAGCTTGCCAAACGGCATCAGCGAGCTGGAATAGGCCATCCATGGAAGGAAGGTGCGGCGCGCCCTGCCGATCGCGCGAAACATGTTCACCCGTGTCGTGCCCTGCACGCGCGCGCCGATCCAGTCGGCCACACGCGCCGTCATGGCAATCTCTGTGCGGCGACCTGGGCCCGGGCGTGGCGGTGTGTTCTTCGGTGCTTGCATGGGGTGGACCTTGAGGGGGGGCGGTCGGACAGGCGCTAGCGAAGCGCAAGGTAGAGAGCGAGCGCGGCGCGCCAGTTGGAGGGGGAGAACCCGGTCGCCTTGATCTTGTCCAGGCTTAGCGTCGACTCCTTCGGCCGTGGTGCCTCCGGACCGGCGATCTGCGCGTACTGCTCGGTCGTGACAGGGGTGACGTCGGAAGGGTTGCCGCCGAGGCCAACGAACACGGCCATGGCCACCTCGTCGCGGGAGGCGACGTCGCCGTCGGAGGTGAGGTTGTACACCCCGTATGCGGCGCGGGTGCGCAGGAGGTGCGCAATGCCTTTGGCCAGGTCCTCGGCGGAGGTGGGGCGCCCGCGCTGGTCGCTGATCACGTTCGGTTTTACCCCGCGCTCGTGCAGCCGGGCCATCGCGTCCATGAAGTTGGCGCCGTCGCCGAACACCCAGGAGGTGCGGACGACGTAGTGCTTGCGCGCGACCTGGGCGGCAGTGTCGCCCGCGGCTTTCGACGCGCCGTACGCCGACAGCGGGGAGGCGGGCTCGTCCTCGGTGTGGACCTGAACCGTTCCGTCGAAGATGTAGTCGCTGGAGACGTGCACCAGCGTCAGATCGTGCGCGTTGGCCGTCTGTGCCAGCTCCGCCACCGCGTCCGCGTTGACGCGCCAGGCGCCCGCGCGGTCCGTCTCAGCGCCGTTAACGTCGTTGTAGGCGGCGCAGTTGATGATCGCCCAATAGTCCGACCACTCCACGGAGCGCAGCGCGCCTGAGTCGGTGATGTCCAGCTCCGCGCGGGTGACAAAGTGGGCCTGAGCCTCCGTGTACACCTGCCGCAGCGCGCGGCCGAGCTGGCCGTTCGCGCCGGTGACGAGGATTTTTCGGGGGCGCACCGGGGTGGCGCTGGCAAGCGCGGGGTGCTCCCGGTCGGCCTGGGACAGCGCCGTGGGTTCCAGCGGCCAGTCGATTTCGCGGTAGGAGCAGTACGCGTAGTCGCCGTTCGGGTTGTAGCGGGAATTGACCAGGTAGATGTAGCTGGTCGCGTCCTCGAGGGTCTGGAAGCCGTTGGCCACCCCGCGCGGGACGAACACCGCGGTGCCGGGGCCGACCTCGACGCCGAACTTCTCACCGTAGGTTGGTGAGTCTTCGCGCATGTCCACCCAGGCGCAGAAGGCGCGCCCGCTGGCTACCGAGATCCACTTGTCCCACGGCTCGGCGTGCATCCCGCGGGTGGTGCCCGCGGTCTCGTTGAAGCTGACGTTGTTCTGCACCGGCACGAGGGACTGCCCGGCCCAGTTTTCCTTGAACCAGCCGCGCCCGTCGGCGTGGACGCTCAACTCGTGGACCTCAAGGCCCTCAATCGGTGTGCGCTGTGCTGCCATGCTTACTGCCCGCTTTCCGCGTATCGCTTCTCGACGCCCTCTTTCGCGCCCCTCCACCACGACTCATTGTCGCGGTACCAGGCGATCGTCTGCTCCAGTCCCTCGCGCAGTCCCGCCGTGTAGCGCGGCTTCCACCCCAACTCCGCAGTGAGCTTCGCCGGGTCCATCGCGTAGCGCTGGTCGTGGCCGGGGCGGTCCGCGACGTGCTCGTAGCGCCCGCCCATCAGCTCGCAGATCAGCTCGATGACCTGCTTGTTTGTTACCTTGTCGTTGCCGGCGCCAATGTTATAGGTTTCCCCGCGTTTTCCCTTTTCCAGGATCGCGAGCACTGCGTCGTTGTGGTCGTCGACGTGGATCCAGTCGCGGATCTGCGCGCCTGATCCGTAGAGCTTCGCGGGCCGGCCGTCGAGAATGTTGGTGATTTGGCGCGGGATGAACTTCTCAATGTGCTGATACGGCCCATAGTTGTTTGAGCAGTTCGAGATCGTCGCGTTGATCCCGAAGCTGCGCACCCACGCGCGCACCAGGTGGTCGGAGCCGGCCTTCGTGGCCGAATACGGGCTCGACGGGTTGTACGGCGTTGACTCGGTGAACTTCTCTTCGCCCTCGAGCGGCAGGTCGCCGAAGACCTCGTCGGTGGAGATGTGGTGCAGCCGCGCCCCGTGGGCGCGCACCGCCTCGAGCAGGGTGAAGGTGCCCACAACGTTGGTCTGGACGAACGGGGAGGGGTCGGCAAGAGAGTTGTCGTTGTGCGACTCCGCGGCGAAGTGCACCACGGTGTCGCAGCGGGCCACGAGTTCGCCGACAAGCGCGGCGTCAGTGACGCTGCCGTGGACCAGCTCGACGTCGCAGCCGTCGAGGTTCGCGGGGTTGCCGGCGTAGGTCAGCGCGTCCAAGACCACGATGTCGCGGTCGGTGCGGCGGCGCGCCATGTGCACGAAATTGGACCCGATGAAACCGGCTCCCCCGGTTACCAGCATTGCTCCCATGGGTGTCAACTATACGGAGCGTGAAAGCCCCGCCGCGTGGACCGCCGCGCCTGCGACGGGACCGGCGAACAGCGCGATGATCACGGTGGCGGCGACACCGTACGGGAGGGTGAACATCAGCGCGAAGGACACGACCGAAGCGGCGAGCCAGCCGGCCACGTACCAGCCGTGGCGCTCCTGGGCGAGCACAGCCACGCCCGTGATCATGAGTGCACCCATGAACGCGGAGGCGAACGTCAGCGCCGCGAGCACCGGCCCGGCGACGGCCATCTCTGGCTTGAACGCGAGCCGCAGGATGACGGGGCCGATGAGCCACGCCGCCGCCGCACCGGCCGCGCCCACGGCCAACACCGCCGCGAGCGGAGCCGCCAGCGCCGCGTAGATGCGCTCTCGCTTCTCGACGAAGCGCACCACCAGCGCGGACTGGAACCGCTGCAGGGGCACCAGCACGGGCGCTCGCGTAAGGATCACCGCGTTGATGATGGCGGAGACGGCCGCGCCCTCGGAGAAATCGAAAGCCGCGTTCGCGGCGGCGGGGAAACCGGTGATGAGTGCTGCCGAGGCGCCCGAGGCGAGCATCGCGGACACGACGCGCCGGGCGAAGACCTGGGAGTTGGTGTCCACCGCCGCGCGCACATCTGCACGCAAAAACACCAGCCAGCTCGCGGCGCCGATCACGGTGATGACGAGGAAGACCTCGAGCCCCCAGCCCGCGACCCAGGCGATGAGTGCGAGCACGAGCCTGATGCCGGAATCCAGCGCGACCAGCGCGGCGTAGCGGTCCCACAGGCGCGAGCCGTTGAGGATGCCCGACAGTGCCGCCTGGAGCACGTAGCTGACCAGGCCGAAGACGAGTAGGCCAGTTGCGGTGCCGGGACGTGTGGGCACGACCTGGCCCATGAAAAGCACACCGGCGGCCAGGCCGACAACGAGCACCGCCGCGGCGAGCAACCCGCCGAAGCGCCACGGGTTCGCGGTGCCGCTCCGACCCGAATCGCGCGCGCCGGCGACGGCGCGGGTCGTTTCGTGCGTGAGGCCGTCGATAAGCCCAGCGGAGGCGAAGAACAACCCCCAGAATGCCGCGAAGTAGCGGTACTCGGTCCCGGTGTCGAGAGCCCACTGCGCCACCCACAAAACGACGAAGCCGGAGACGGCGGCGAAGACGGTCGCCAGGGAGAGGTTTCTCACGGGCACTCCGGGAGCTGCGGATAATTCAGCCACGCATCCAGGGTCGCGTCCACGGCCTCGGGGTCGGAGGCCTGGGCTTTCAGCGCGTTCGCCCAGTCGAAGGGCTCGACGATGCCGTGGGCGTTGCGCGCGGTGTAATCGCGCAGGGCGGCGAAGAAGGCGGTGTCGCCGAGCAGGCGGCGCAGGGCGTGCAGCGTGATGGCGCCGCGCTTGTACACGCGGTCATCGAACATGTCGCGCGGTCCCGGGTTACCCAACAGGAAGGTCTGCGGGGTCAGACGATCGTAGTGCTCGCGCACGCTCTGGTCGATGGGGACGCCGTTGTGGTCCGCCCACAGCCACTCCGCGTAGCAGGCAAAACCCTCGTTGAGCCAGATGTCGTCCCACTGCGCGATGCCGAGTGAGTTGCCGAACCACTGGTGGGCGAGCTCGTGCGCGATGAGGCGCTCGTTGCCCGCCAAGTGATTGCGGCCGAAAACCGCCATACCTTGGGCTTCCAGGGGGATCTCGAGGGGATCCTCAGTGACGACCACCTCGTAGCGCTCGAACGGGTAGGGGCCGAACACCTCGGAGAAGAAGTCGATCATCTCCTGCTGCTTGTCCAGATCGCCGGGGTTGACGCCGGCGGGCAGCCACGCGAAGGTGTCGGGGCCCAGCTGGCGGCGGGTGTACTCGCCGACCTGGACGGTGGCGAGGTAGGTCGCCATCGGTTGGGAGGTGAAGTTGGTCACCGCGGTGAAACCCTTGTCGACGTTGACGTTGAAGCTGTACGTCGCCTTCTCATCCGGGGTGTCATCGCAGGGGAACCACGTCGGCGCACCGTTGGGCTGGTTCGCCACGAGGGAACCGTTGGTCAGCTCCTCCCACCCGAGTGCGCCCCACGGGGTGCGGCGCGTACCGGGATTGCCCGCGTAGCGGATGCTGAGCTGGAACTCGGAATCGACCGGGATCGGGGCGGCGAATGTGACGCGCAACTTGCCACCGGACTGGCGGAATTTGGCCACGGTGATTGCACCCGAGGCCTGGACCCGGCGCACCGAGAGGTTGTCCATGAGATCCAACGTGAGGTGGTTCAGGTCCCGCCAGTTCGTGAGGGTGAGCGTCGCGGTGGCATCGACGCGGTTGGGGCCGACCTTGTAGTCCATGTCCAGGTGGTAGTGGTGGACGTGGAACCCCAGGTTGAAGTCGACGCCCGTGTATTCATCGCGGGTGCCGGGGATGGGAGTCGAGCGCAACCTGTGGGATTTCATCCGGGTAAGCATACCGCGCGCCCGCCTGCCCTGGTCGGGCTGGCGGGCGCGCAGTGAGAAAAACAGTGCCGGTGCCGGCGGCGGTGTTACATGCCGAAGGCCGGGGCGATGGTGGTGAACCAGGAGCGCTGGATGTCCTCGCGCCAGGTCGGCCAGGAGTGGGTTCCCTTGGCGCGGAACTCGTAGTGGGCCGGAATGTTCAGGGACTCGAGCTTCGCGCGCAGGTCGTGGGAGCACTGGTTGACCGCAGCCTCGATGAGGCCGCCCTCGATCTGGAGCTGCGCTGCGCCCACGGAAGCGACGGGGGCAGGAAGGCCCTGGCCGGTGAGGTAGCCGACCATGTCGGTTTCGTCGGCAAGCCCGGTGCTGGTGGAGATGTAGAGCGCGGTACCGCGCAGCTTCTCTGCGTTGGCGAGGGCATCGTTGTAGCCGTTGTAGGAGCCACCCATCGGGCCCCACATCATCTCAGGGGTGACGGTGCGGAAGTCACCCGAGCGCGACGCGCGGTTCACGGTCAGGCGTGCGTAGTTGTATGCGTGCGGGGACGCGGTGGCGGCGCAACCAGAGAACGATGCTGCGGCGTTGTAGAAGCCGGGGTTGTGCGTGGGGATGACCAGGGAGGAGGTGCCGGACATGGAGAAGCCGACGATGGCGCGACGCTGGTCAGCACCCAGCGTGCGCTCCATCGGTGCCGGCAGCTCCTTGGTCAGGAACGTCTCCCATTTCTGGGGGCCGTTGATGTAGTCGGAGCGTACGTCGTCGCGCACCCAGTCGGTGTAGTAGGAAAACGCACCAGCCTGCGGGATGACCACGTTGACGCCCTTGCCTGCGAAGAAATCGCGGGTCTCGAACTTGGTCAGCCAGTCAGCGTCCTGTTCCGCGCCGCCGGCGCCGTTGAGCAGGTAGATGATTGGTGCGCCTGCGAGGCGCTTGCCGCTCGCGTCCGTTGCCGGGATCACGGCGACAGGAATGTCGCGATCCATCGACGGGGAGTAGACCTTGTACGACAGCACTGACTTGTGGTCGACCTGCTGCGCCCAGCTCTGCGGCTTTCCGTTGGTTACGGCAATCGGCGGCTCAGTTCGCGCATCCCATGCCTTTACGGTGCCCTCCTGGGCGGTGGCGATAGCGGGGGACAGGCCGAGGGTGAGGGAGGCGGCAGCGGCAATCGCCGCGACCGTGCGCTTGATTCTCATGAGCGAGCTCGTTCCTTTGTCGGTGGTGTCGTAGATGCCGAAAGGCCGTGCAGACAGTTCGGGGCAAATCCTTAATCTAGGTCAATGTATCGGATTTTGGTTCCGAACACGACCCGTGCACGGGGATTATTGTGACGCAAGTGAACAATGTTACGTAGTTGCTCGGCTTGCCTTCGGGTGGTGTGTAACAATTGACGCTGCAAGAACGACCTCAAAGACGTTCGCGATACCCCAGTTCCCGGCTGTGCCGGGCCCAACAGTTAGGACTTTTCATGAATCCGGAAAACATCCAGCTCGCTATCAACGAGATCCTCGGCGCCCTGATCCACATGGGGTCCTCCGCATCTTCTCAGATCTCTCTGGGGATGGGCCTGTTCTAGAGCCGCGTTGCTCGCAGATACGCAAGAACCCGCCCCCAGAGGGGGCGGGTTCTCAGCTTTTCTGGTTGTGGCAGTGGGCTAAAGCAGTGCTTCCTTGATCACCGTGTCCCACGACTCGCGTAGGTCGTCCCTCCAGTACGGCCACGAGTGGGTTCCTGTGTTGCGGAACTTGAACGTCGCCGGGATTCCCAGGCTCCCCAGCTTCGCGCGCAGATCATGGGTGCAGGAGTTGGTCAATGCCTCGATGGCGCCGCCCTCAACTTGGAGTGTGAAGGCGCCCGCGACGCCCGCCGCGTGGGACATGTCGGTTTCCCCGCCCAAGCCAGAGCCGTTGGAGATGTACAGCGCCTTGCCACGCAGCTTCTCGGCGTTGACCAGAGCATCGTTGTAGCGGTTGTAGTCAGAGCCCATCGGGCCCCACAGCTGCTCCGGTGTCGCACCGCCGCGGTCGAGGGTGAGCTGGGTGGCGAACCAGGGGACCGGGGTGGAGGTCGCCGCGCAGCCTGAGAAAGATCCCACTGCGTCGTAGAGGTCCGGGTACTGCTCAGCAATCAGGAGCGACGACGTCGCCGACATCGAGAATCCGATGATGGCGCGCTTGTCGTTCGCGCCGAGGTACGGCTCGACCGATCCAGGCAGCTCCTCGCCGAGGAAGGTCGCCCAGTTCTGCTTGCCCTTGTAGAAGACGTTGTTCTTTGGCTCCTCCAACCAGTTGACGTAGTAGGAGAATGCTCCCTCCATCGGGATGACGATGTTTACGCCCTGCTTGCCGAAGACATCTTCGACGCCGGTTCCAGCCTTGTTAGAGAAGTTCCTTGCAATCCAGTCGGTGTTCTGCTCAGATCCGCCCGCGCCGTTGAGAAGGTAGACGGTCGGGGCGTTGGTGACACGGTTGCCGTTAGCATCCGTCGCATAGCGGATGGCGAGCGGAATGTCGCGCTCCATGGAGGGAGAGTAGACACTCACTGCCTCCCAATTCTTTTTGACATCGTCGGCCTTGATTTTGTTGAACCAGAGCTGGGGCTCGCCGTTCTGCGCCTTCGGCGCCTCAGTCAGCGTGGTCGGAGTTGGCGCGACCGTGCCGGCGAGTTTGACGGGAGTGTTGGTGAGTTCCTCGGCGGTGGCGGTCTGCTCCTGCTGCACCTGTTCGGCAATCTTTTCCAGTGCCTGGGCAGGATCTCCCGTTGCCGGGACCTCGGGGGCGTTGGCGTCGGCGACCGGAGCCTCGAGAGCGGGGGCCGGAGCCTCGGGCGCCGGCTCTGCGTCTGTGGGGGCAGTCTCCAGGTTGTCCACGGCGGTCTCGTCGACGGCGGGGACAAACTCGTTCTGCGGGAAGGAAACCTGCGGCTCGCTCAGCGGAGCGGCAGTGAGGTGGGAGGCGGCGGGAACCGCACCGGCGGCAATGGCGATTGCCGCAACGGCGGCGATCGCGGGACGAGTGATCTTCACAGGTGATGCTCTCTTTGCGTCAAGTCCGAACAAACAATGGCGTATCTCTTGGCTTATCTTGCCAGAATTGCCGGACATTACACAGGGGTGCGGGGGCGAGACCGGTTCACGGCGTCACCCGGAAGCCATAAGTGGGCCAACCCCGCACTATTTTCCTGTTAAATCCCACACTTTGCGCCAAGGGACGTATCCTGTGGGGTGTGAGTAATGAACATTATGACGTTGTTGTACTCGGCGCTGGCCCCGGAGGCTATGTCGCCGCTATCCGCGCTGCACAGCTTGGCAAGAAAGTCGCTGTTGTAGAGAAGAAGTACTGGGGCGGTGTGTGCCTGAACGTGGGCTGCATCCCGTCCAAGGCGCTCATCAAGAACGCCGAAGTTGCAAGCATCTTCAACCATGAGGCAAAAACGTTTGGCATCAAGGGCGATGTCGAGTTCGACTTCACTGACGCGCACAAGCGCTCCCGTGCCGTGTCCGAGAAGATCGTCGGCGGCGTCCACTACCTGATGAAGAAGAACAAGATCACCGAGATCCACGGACTCGGTTCCTTCAAGGACGCCTCCACCATCGAGATCACCGAGGGTGACGACAAGGGCAAGACGATCTCCTTCGACAACTGCATCATCGCCACGGGCTCTGTTGTGCGTACCCTGCCCGGCATCGAGCTGTCGGACAACGTCGTCTCCTACGAGGAGCAGATCCTCAACCCCGAGGCCCCGAAGAAGATGGCCATCGTGGGCGCCGGCGCGATCGGCATGGAGTTCGCCTACGTGCTGTCCAACTACGGCGTCGACGTCACCGTCATTGAGTACATGGACCGCGTCCTGCCGAACGAGGACAAGAATGTCTCCAAGGAGATCGCCAAGGCGTACAAGAAGCTCGGCGTGAAGCTCATGACCGGCCACGCCACCACCGCCGTGCGCGACAACGGCGACTCCGTCGAGATCGACGTGCAGAAGAACGGCACCGACAAGACCGAAACCCTCACCGTCGACCGCGTCATGATCTCCGTCGGCTTCGCCCCGCGCACCGAGGGCTACGGCCTGGAGAACACCGGTGTCGAGCTCACCGAGCGCGGCGCCATCGCCATCGATGACGAGATGCGCACCAGCGTCAAGAACATCTTCGCTATCGGTGACGTCACCGCGAAGCTCCAGCTCGCGCACGTCGCCGAGGCACAGGGCATCATCGCCGCCGAGGTTATCGCCGGTGAAGAGACCATGCTTATCGACGACTACATGATGACCCCGCGCGCCACCTTCTGTAACCCGCAGGTCGCCTCCATGGGCTACACCGAGGATCAGGCGAAGGAGAAGTGGCCGGACCGCGACATCAAGGTCGCCACCTTCCCGTTCTCCGCGAACGGCAAGGCGCTCGGCCTGGCAGAGTCCCAGGGCTTCGGCAAGCTCGTCGTCGATGGCGAGTTCGGTGAGATCCTTGGCGCCCACCTCGTCGGCGCCAACGTCTCCGAGCTGCTGCCGGAGGTCACGCTGGCTCAGCGCTTCGACCTCACCGCCGGTGAGATTGCCCGCAACATCCACATCCACCCGACGCTCTCCGAGGTCCTCAAGGAGATCGCGCACGGTGTTGAGGGGCACATGATCAACCTCTAAGCGCTCGCGCTACATAACGAAAGGAGCTCGCCGAAACGGCGAGCTCCTTTTTGCACCCTATATCAAGGGCCGGGGTGTGGCTTAGGCGCCGGAGACAGCGGTAGCGAGAGCCTCCAGGCTGGTCTCCAGGAAGGCGTCGTCGAACTTCTCGGACATGGAGCGAACCGGGGGCAGCTCGATCTCGGAGCGATCGTAGGTGAGGGTGGCGCGGGTGTTGTCAGCGTCGATGGACTCGAGCTCGTAGAGCCACTTCGCACCAACCTTGACGTCGACGGTGATGTTTTCCAGGTTGGTCCAGCCGATGACCTTGTTCTCCTGGATGGCGAAGACCTCGTTGCGGGTCTGGTAGTCGCCGTCCTCCTTGGTCATGTTCATGGTGAAGGTGTCGCCAACGGCCTTAAGGCGCTCGCCCTGGTCAACGGAGATGACAGAGCCAGAGTTGTCGGTTTCGGGGTGGCGCTCCGGGTTGGACAGGATGTCGAAGATCTCTGCTGCCGGGGCGTCAATTACTCGGGTTGCTGTGTTCTTGTCGTTAGCCATGGTGCCCAGTGTAGAGAAAAAGCAGTGGGTCAGTAGGGGGCGATCGCCGTGGTGTGCGGATCGACGTTGAGGCCCTGCTGGATGGAGGGGAATGCGCGCTGGGTGCAATTCTGGCGGGGGCAGACGCGACAGCCTGCGCCGATAGGGGTGGCCTGGGAGACGTCGTCAAGCGGAAGTCCCTGAGCGTACACGGTGCGTTCGGCGTGGCGGGTCTCGCAGCCGAGGCCAATGGCGAACAGCTTCTCCGTCTCGCTGAACTCGAAACGGTGGTGGCGCACGGCGCGCGCGACCCAAAGATAGGTGCGCCCGTCCGGCATGACGGCGTGTTGGCGCACGGTCTCACCCGGGCGGGAGAAGGACTCGTAAATACCCCACAGCGGGCACGTCCCGCCGGACGTGGAGAAGTGGTAACCCGTCGCCGACTGGCGTTTAGAGATATTGCCCGCCCGATCGACGCGCACGAAGGTGAACGGGACCCCGCGCATGTTGGCGCGCTGCAGCGTGGACAGGCGGGAGGCGACCGTTTCGTAGCCGACGCCGAACGCGTGACAGAGGTAGTCGATGTCGTAGCCGTGGCGCTCAGCCTCGTGGTGGACGGCCGTGTACGGCAGCAAGGTGGCGGCGCTGTAGTAGCTTGCGATGCCCCGCCGGGCGAGGTTGGCGGATGCGTCGGAGGAGAAGGGGGCGTTGGCCACGTGGGCGTCGATAAGCGGGCCCGCCTCGAGGTAGGCGAGTTCGAGGGCGACGCGGAAGGCGCGCTGTCCTGCGGAAAGAATGGGGGAGAGGGTGAGCGTGCCGCGGTCGGCGTCGAGGTGGTGGAGGATGCTCGCGTCCGAGGGGCTCGTGCGAACCTCGATTCCGTGGCGGGCGATGTGTTCGATGAGGACACGTTCTGTCTCGCGGATGCCGAATCGTTCGACCCCAACTGTTGCGGCGAGGGCCTCAGCTGAATGATCGAGATCGTCGAGATAGTTCTGCCGAGCGTAGAAAAAATCGCGAACCTCGTCATGGGGCATGGCCAGGCCCTCTGGGGTGGAGAGGCGAGAATCAGTGGCGAGGGTGAGCTTGTCGCGCGCGTTGGAATAGCGGCGGTGGATCTCGACGACCGAGCGAGCGATCTCTGGGTGCCGGTGGACGAGCTCCGACAGCTCCTGCAGTTCGATCGGCTGGTTGCTGAGCTCTTGGTCCTCCGCCACGTCTTTGAGCTCGGCGAGCAAGCGCGAGTCGTCGTCGCGGGAGAAGAAGGTTGCGTCGACGCCGAAGGCTTCCGTGATGCGGTTGAGGACGGTGACTGTCAAGGGGCGTACGTCGTGCTCGATCTGGTTGACGTACGAGGCCGAGAGGTTCAGCGTCGACGCGAGCGCCGCCTGGCTTAAGTTGCGTTCGCGCCGCAGTTGGCGCAGGCGCGACCCCACGTAGCTTTTCTGCATGACACATATCTAACCAGTGCAGGAGGGAATGTGTGAAGAATTGCTACATCACTTTGGCAGAACTTGGATCTCAACAATTGCTTGAGGGTTAGAGTGATCCATTGAACAAAAGTTTGACAACCTTCGGGGTGGCGGACGGGGCGTGGGCGACACTTTGCCCATCTTTGTGTGCAAGGTCACATTCTAATTTGGGGGGAATATTCCTTAAGGCGCGACGGAATGAAACAGCAGGGAGAGGCCGTGGGGGAGGGTAAAAGCTATGGTGGGCGCGCCTTCCACGGGTGCATTCCGCCCGTAGCTGTGCGGGCCGGAGGGGAGTGCAGTGCAGGTAGTGCGCCGATAAGTAGGTGAACGTCCGGCGCATTTCGTAGAGTGTTAACGACACTGGAGGTGCCATGACTATTCAACACGCAGATCGTGACGCAATTCGTCACGGAAAAATCACTGAAAAGCCGCTGCGCGAGCGGCCGTCCATCCCGACGTGGGCCATCAAACTAGTAATGGCTGTCACCGGCCTGCTCTTTGGGCTCTTCGTCCTCGGCCACATGGTCGGAAACCTGAAGATTTTCATGCCGTTGCATGCCAACGGCGTTGCCCCGATTGATGAGTACGCACACTTCCTGCGCACCATGGGCGAGCCCCTCTTCCCAGCCGGCGCACTGCTGTGGTTGATCCGCATTGTGCTGCTGGTCGCTCTGGTCGCGCACATCTGGGGCGCATTCGCCCTGCGTGCGCGCTCTGCCCGCTCCCGCGGCAAGTTCCGCCGCACCAACCTGATGGGCGGCTGGCAGTCGACCGCGACGCGCTCGATGCTCGTCACCGGCGTCATCTTGCTGCTGTTCGTGATCTTCCACATCCTCGACCTCACGGTCGGCGATGTCGTCGCCGCCGACGAGTTCGTCCACGGCGCTGTGTACAACAACCTGCTCGCCACCTTCGCGCCGAGCCGCTGGTGGGTTGCGCTGGTCTACATCGTGGCCAACCTCGCCCTGCTGCTGCACCTGACCCACGGCATCTACCTCGCCGTGTCCGACCTCGGTTGGCTGGGCAAGCGTGGTCACGCCATCATGGTCGTCCTCGCCTACATCCTCCCAGCCATCGTCGTTCTGGGTAACGTCGTCATGCCGCTGGCGATCATGCTCGGCTGGGTCCCCGGTTTTACTCGGTAACGGTTGATTAGGAGAACATCACATGACTACCCCCCAAAACCAGCAGAGCCCGGGAAGTACCGCCTACTCGGCCGGGACCGTCGACGCGGGACACACTGACACCGCTGCAGCGACCGGAACCAAGGAATTCCGCCAGCCGCAGTCCGTGGTACCCGGTGTGACCCCGGGCCTGATCCTCGAGAACGCAGAGCCGAACCGCGACGAGGTCCGCATGAAGGACATGTGGGAGTACCAGAAGGACCACATGAACCTGGTCTCCCCGCTCAACCGCCGCAAGTTCACCGTCCTGGTCGTCGGCACCGGCCTTTCCGGCGGCGCCGCTGCGGCCGCACTCGGCGAGCTCGGCTACAACGTCAAGGTCTTCACCTACCACGACGCGCCCCGCCGCGCGCACTCCATCGCAGCGCAGGGTGGCGTCAACTCCGCCCGCGGCAAGAAGGTCGACAACGACGGCGCATACCGCCACGTCAAGGACACCGTCAAGGGCGGCGACTACCGCTGCCGCGAGTCCGACTGCTGGCGCCTCGCCGTCGAGTCAGTCCGCGTCATCGACCACATGAACGCCATTGGCGCACCGTTCGCCCGCGAGTACGGCGGCACCCTGGCCACCCGCTCCTTCGGTGGCGTGCAGGTCTCGCGCACCTACTACACCCGCGGACAAACAGGCCAGCAGCTGCAGCTGTCCACGGCGTCCGCACTTCAGCGCCAGATCCACCTCGGCAACGTGGAAATCTTCACCCACCACGACCTGATGGACCTGATCGTCAGCGAGAACGAGGGCACCAAGCGCTGCACGGGTATTGTCACCCGCAACCTCATCACCGGCGAGATCACCCCGTTCACCGGCCACGCTGTCCTGCTCGCCACCGGCGGGTACGGCAACGTGTACCACAAGACGACGCTGGCGAAGAACTCCAACGCCTCCGCCATGATGCGCGCTTACGAGCGCGGCGCCTACCTGGCGTCGCCGTGCTTCATCCAGTTCCACCCGACCGGTCTGCCGGTCAACGCGAAGTGGCAGGCGAAGACCACTCTGATGTCGGAGTCGCTGCGTAACGACGGCCGCATCTGGACGCCGAAGCAGAAGGAAGACGACCGCGACCCGAACTCCATTCCGGAGGAGGAGCGCGACTACTTCCTGGAGCGCCGCTACCCGGCCTTCGGCAACCTCGTTCCCCGCGACGTCGCGTCGCGCGCGATCTCCCAGCAGCTCAACGCCGGCTACGGTGTGGGCCCGCTGCGCAACTCCGCATACCTGGACTTCTCCGACGCCATCCAGCGTCTGGGCGAGGCCACCATCCGCGAGCGCTACTCCAACCTGTTCGAGATGTACGAGGACTCCACGGGCGAAGACCCCTACCAGTCCCCGATGCGCATCGCCCCGACCGTGCACTTCACCATGGGTGGTCTGTGGACGGACTTCAACGAAATGACCTCGATCGACGGCCTCTTCGCCGCCGGTGAGTGCTCCTGGACCTACCACGGTGCGAACCGCCTGGGCGCGAACTCGCTGCTGTCCGCATCTGTCGACGGCTGGTTCACCCTGCCGTTCACCATCCCGAACTACCTCGCCAACCGCCTCGGTGAGGAGGCTCCGGCGGAGGACTCGCCGGAGGCTCTCAGCGCTGTCCAGCGCACGCAGGACATGATCGAGCGCCTCATGAGCGTTCGCGGCCCCGAGCCCCACGGCCCGGAGTACTTCCACGAGCAGCTCGGCGACATCCTCTACGAGCACTGCGGTGTGGCCCGCACGGTGGAGGGCCTGCAGGAGGGCCTGCGCAAGATCGCTGCCCTGAAGCAGGACTTCTGGACCAACATTTCTATCCCGGGTTCCCCGAACGACATGAACCAGACCCTCGAGGCCGCACTGCGCCTGGTTGACTACATCAACCTCGGCGAGCTCATGTGCGTCGACGCCCTCGACCGCGACGAGTCCTGCGGTGCGCACTACCGCATGGACCACCTCACCGAGGACGGCGAGGCCGAGCGCGACGATGAGAACTGGTGCTTCGTCTCCGCGTGGGAGCCGGCCGGCGAGGGCCAGTTCATCCGCCACGCTGAACCCCTGCACTTCGATTCGATCCCTCTGATGGCAAGGAACTACAAGTAATGAAACTCACACTTGAGATCTGGCGTCAGGCCGGACCCGATACCGACGGCAGCTACGAGACCGTGGAGGTCGACGACGCTGTCGAGCAGATGTCCATCCTCGAGCTCCTCGACCACGTGAACAACAACTACGTCGAGGCCGGCAAGGAGCCGTTCACCTTCGCCTCTGACTGCCGCGAGGGCATCTGTGGCACCTGTGGTGTGACCGTCAACGGCCGCCCGCACGGTGCTGGCGAGAACACCACGGCCTGCCTGCAGCGCCTGGTGAACTACAACGACGGCGACACCCTGCGCATCGAGCCGTTCCGCTCCGGTGCGTTCCCGGTGATCAAGGACCTCGCTGTGGACCGCTCCGCGCTCGACCGCGTCATGCAGCAGGGTGGATACATCTCCGTCCACGCGGGTACCGCCCCCGACGCCGACACGCTCCACGTCAACCACCACGACGCCGAGCTCGCGCTCGACTACGCGGCCTGCATCGGCTGCGGCGCCTGTGTCGCGGCCTGCCCGAACGGTGCTGCCCACCTGTTCACTGGCGCGAAGCTCAAGCACCTCAAACTGCTTCCCCTGGGCAAGCAGGAGCGCGGCAAACGCGCCCGCCAGATGGTGGACGAGCTGGAGACTAACTTCGGCCACTGCTCCCTCTACGGCGAATGCGCGGATGTCTGCCCGGCCGGTATTCCGCTCGACGCAGTCGGCGCCATCAACGCCGAGCGCGCTCGCGCGGCGTTCCGCGGCAACGACGACTAAAGGGGCTGGTCTGGGTGTCGTATAATGGCACCCAGACGGTCTCCACCGACTTTAGATCCCACCTGTTCTAGGCACACAAAGGAAACGAGTGACATGGCGTACTCCCACGACTCCGTAGCTGACGTTCGCAACGAGTCTTTCCCGAACTACGAGGCGCGCATCGAGGACGCGTACATCGAGGGCTACGACCCAGTCTCCCTCGGTGCCCCGCACTCCTCTCTGCAGACCCGCACCCTCTGGTTCGGTATGGGCTTTATCCTGTCTGCGCTGTTCGGCATCGGTCTCGCGGTGTGGGGCCTGGGCGCACGTATCTGGGGCACCGGCACCCAGGAGAACCTGGGCGACCGCCTACTCTTCCTCGGCCTCGCCGAGGTGGCGATCACCCTGATTCTCGGATTTGTCTGCATCGCCATCGCCCGCCGCGGTTACAAGGAGTACCGCGAGCGCACCGGTCGCATTAACTAGGCAGCGGCCGTCGCGCCGCCGGGATCAACTCCCCGCCCCGTATGGGGCGGGGAGTTTGTCGTTGCTCCACCTGCCTTCGCCTGCGATTGGACTGCGCCTGCTTTAATCAAGGGCATGTCGAAGCACGCCCTCGCTCTGCCCGTTCCCAGTGGCCCCGACACCGAGGCCCAACGGCGCAGAACACTGCGCAACCACAAGGTCTTCGTGACCAGCCTTCTCGGGGTCATGGCGATCATCTTCCTGGGCTGCTCGTGGTGGCAGGCCCAGGGCACCGCACCCGCCTGGGTAGGTTTCGTGCGCGCCGCCGCGGAGGCGGGCATGGTCGGCGGGCTCGCGGACTGGTTCGCGGTCACCGCGCTGTTTCGCCACCCCATGGGGATTCCGATTCCGCACACCGCGATCATCCCGCGGAAGAAAGATCAGGTGGCGGATTCTCTCAGTGAGTTCGTCAGCGAGAACTTCCTCAACGCCGACACGATCACCGATAAGGTTGCCGCCGCGGACGTGCCCCGCCGGGCAGGCGTGTGGCTGGTGCAGCCGGGCAACGCCGAGCTCGTGTCGGAGCGCGCGGGCGGGTTCATCCACCGCGCGGTATCTAACGTGGATGCGGCGCAGGCGGAGGAATTCATCCGCGAACAGGTCGTCACCCGCGCCGCGGAGCCGCAGTGGGGTCCGCCGTTGGGCAGAGTGCTGACCGGTCTAATCGCCGACGGCAAGGTCGAGCCGCTCGTCGACGACGCCGTGGCCTGGGCCCGCCGCAAGGTCCTCGGCATGGAGGACGCCGTTATCACACTTATCGACGACCGCATGCCCACGTGGGCACCGAAGTTCGCCCGCGACCTCGTCGGCGAGCGGGTCTACCGCGAGCTCGTCGCCTTCGTCTCCGAGGTCGACGCGGACCCCGACCACGAGGCGCGCCATGCGATTCGCAGGGTGATCTCGCAGTTCGCCCACGACCTGCAGCACGACGAGGCGACGATCGCCCGTGTCGAGGCGGTCAAGGACGACATTCTCGGTTCCCAGGCCGTCTCCACGATCTCGGGTGGGGTCTGGGCGCAGGTCTCAAACTCGCTGACGTCCGCGGCGGCGGATCCCGATTCCCCGCTGCGCCGCAAGATCGTCGCGCTGTGCCACGAGTGGGGTGCCAAGCTTGTCGACGACCCCGAGGTCCGCTCCGCCGCCGAGCGCAACCTGCGCCGCGCCACCCGCTTCCTCGCCGAGAATGGTGCAGGGGAAATCGTCGGGATCATCTCCGAGACGATCCAGCGCTGGGACGGCAACGAGGCGAGCGACAAGATCGAGCTCATGGTGGGCAAAGACCTGCAGTTCATCCGCCTGAACGGCACCATTGTCGGTGCGCTGGCCGGTGTAACTATCTACACTGTTTCTCAGATACTTTTTTATTAACCAACGGCTTTTAAGGATGAACGCACATGTCTTCTGACTACACACCCCACAACGACATCACCGGCAACTTCGACGAGGACGCCGCGGACGCGCCGCGCGCGGATTTCCACGAGACCGCTTCTGAGGCCGCTTCTGAGGCTGCCAGCGAGGGTTCCCTCATGGACAACCTAAAGAGCATCGGCGAGGCATGGCTCGCCGCTGGTTGGTCGCTGGGTGGCGTCGCCTCCCACTTCGTGGACAACCTCCGCGAGGAGCGCGGTTCCGCCGCCGAGGGCGAGGAAGCGTCCGCGAACGATTCTGTGGCTCAGCAGCTCAAGGCGGCCGTCGACCGTGCACGCTCGGAGTTCAGCTCCGCCGACAACGACCGCGACTTCCGTTCCGCGGCATCGTCTTTCGCCTCCGACGCTGAGGGCATCTTCCGCTCCCTCGCCGGCCCGCTGACCCGCGCAGGCGACGCAACGCTGAACTCCGGCCAGACGGACGACGCAAAGAATGCCTTTGCAGACGCAGTCGCCGAGGTCCGCGAGACCTTCAACCAGGCCGTGGCTGGCATCCGTAACCGCGCCGAAGAGGCGGACGTGGACGCCGAGGGCGCGGTCAACGACCTGCGCTCCCGCCTCGAGGGCCTCATCTCTAAGGTGACCGACCAGCTTGGCCAGTCCGGCCAAGACGCCGAGTCGGAGGACGCCGCGGACGCCGAGGTTGTCGACGGAGAGGTCGTCTCCAAAGACGACAGCAACTAAGCGGGACGCCTGAGTACGCCACCGCCACCACACACTGACAGCGAGGACACCACGTGATCGATGCGAGCCTGGGACTCATTCCCACCCTCTTGACACTGCCCCTGTACTTGCACAGGCTTTTGTTCCTGGTCGTGGGTGTTGCTGGTCTCGTCGGTATCTTCTTCGCGGCAACGACCCGTGATGACGCCTACGATGCGGGCAACCGACAGGGAAAGTGGACGTGGGTTGCGATCCTGGCCGGTGCCACGGTGGTGAGCCTGCTGCAGTTCCCGTTCCTCGCGTGGTTCGGCGCGGTGGCGATCGGCATTTACTTCTTCGACGTCCGCCCGCAGCTCAACAACATTATCCGCGGCAACTACGGGTGGTAGGTAGCGCGTGAACGACCTCGAGTGGCTGGCCACACGGGTGGGGATTTCCCTCCTGGGTGGCCAGCCTCCGTTTGATGTGGGCGGCGGCGGTGCTGGCGCTGTCGTGGAGCCGACGCACATTACGCACGCGCGGAACGTGTCCGGGCCCGTGATCTCTGTGGTGGGGTGGCCCACTGGCCGCCACCACAGCGTGATCAAGGCCGCCGAAGCACGCCTAGCCGCCGAGACCGGGGCGGGAGAGGTGTGGCTCAGCGTCGATGGGGCGTTAGATGCCAACGCGATCCTCGCGGACATCGTCGCGGTGCGGCAGGCGGTCACCGCACCGACGCTGCTGGGGGTGTTCGTGAGCGGGCCCGGTGCCAGCGCGACCGCAGCCGCCGCAGAGCATGCCGGCGCAGATCTCGTGGCGGTCAGCGCGTCAGGCGCACTGCCGGAAACCGCTCTACCCATCAGTGTCGTCGGGGTGGCACCGTCGCTGGAAGCAGTCATCGCCGCGCTGGACGCGGGCGCGAGCCGCGTCTTTACTTCCGGGCCCTTCCGCGCCGTATCGGCTGGCTAAGGCGAAGGCTAGGACGTAGCAGGCGCGCTGCGCGACAGCTGCGCCATGTCGACGTCGTTGCCGCTGAGCGTGACGTCGAGGTTGCCCGCGCCAACTGTGAAGTCGCGGACCTCCAGCTGGCCGGTGACGGACTCCTCCACGCCGGTCTCGAGAGCACTCGAGATGCCCTGGGTGACTGACTGGGGCATCGCGAAGCCGAACAGCTCCGTCGCCTCCGCCTGGAAGGTGAGGTTGCCGTCGCGCATCTCCGGGCGCAGCTCCAGGCCGGCAGCACCACCGCTGAAGCCGATGGTGAAGGTGCCCGTTTCGGGGTTTGACGTGACATCGGAGACGGTGATGATCCCGTCGAGGAACGACGCGCGGCCGTCACCGGCCTGGCTGAGGGCGTCGCTAAGCTGCTGCTGCAGCATGACGCGGACGAAGTCGTCGGGAAGCTGGGTGTTGAGCGTGAGCTGCTCGGCGACCTGGCGGCCGTTGTCGACGCGCAGGTTGTCCACCTGGATTGTCGTGGCGGGGTTCCCGGCAAAGCTGTCGCCCTCGATGGCCAGGGTGGAGGGGGTATCCAACGTGACGTGGGGAACGACGCCGCGGGCCAAGCCGAGGGTAAGGGGGCTGGGCCCGAAAGAGACACCCATGTCGTCTGCCTGCACCGCGACGGAGTCCGGGGCCTCGGCGGCCATGCTGGAGCGGATTTCGTTGGCCATGTAGGCGCGCAGGCCGAACTCCGCGACGAGCAGGAGGATCAGCAGTGCGGCGAGGATCCCGACGATGACTTTCCAGGCGGTACGCATGCGCCCATCATAGTTCGGGGTCCACGGCTGCCCAATCGACCGCGAGGGTGCAGTCGCGCAGGCGGCGCCGCACCGGGTGGATGGGCCAGCCGCGCACGCGCAGCTCCTCGTGGGCGTGCGCCCAGCGCACGCGCGGGCCGTGGGGTGCCCACCCGGCGGCGTTGCTCCAGGCGGCGTCGGCGTCGTTAAGCAATGCGTGGATTTTCTCACCGGGGACGTTGCGGTGGATGAGTACCTTGGGTAGGCGCTCTGCGACGTCGGAGGGGGTCGAGACGTCGGCGGGGTCCCAGGAGAGGTGAAGGGAGCGCGGTCCGGTGGCGTCGAGAAGCACCCACGTGGTGCGCCGCCCTAGCTCGTCGCAGGTGCCCTCGATGAAGAATCCCCCCGGTGCCAGTCTCGAGCAGACCGTCTCCCAGACGGTGGGCACGTCCGCGACGTCGTACTGGCGCAGGACATTGAAGGCGCGCACGAGGTGGGGGCTGTAGCCGGCGAGCTCGAATCCGCCCAGTTCGAAGCGCACGCCGTCGCGCGGCGGCAGGACCCGCTCCGGGTTGATCTCTAAGCCCACGACCTCGATTGTCGGGGTGATCTGGCGCAGCCACCGCGCCCACTCCACCGTCGTGGTGTGGGAGGCGCCGTATCCGACATCAAGGGCGAGCGGGCGCTCGGCGGAGCGCAGCAGGGATTGCACCTGCGGGTTGTAGCACAGCCACCGGTCGCAGCGGCGCAGGCGGTTGTGGCCGGTCGTACCGCGGGTGATCACGCCAAACGGCCGACCAGGCCCGGTCTGCGCGCGCAGGTTGTGGGCGTGGTCGGCCATGGAGAAAGGGAAGTGAAGTGTGGAGAACTACAGGTTCTCGGAGATCCACTGCTCGGTGAGCTTGCCCTCGTTGGTGAAGATCTCTTCAAGGGCCTCGGCTACCTTCGGCTCCAGCGCCGCACCCATGAACGGGATGTTGACCTTTGCCTCGTTGTCGTAGGTCAGGGTGGTGGTCTCGCCAGCGCCCGCGAGAGCGATGGTGCCGGAGAAGTCGACCGGGGTGCCCTTGACGTCACCGGTGTAGGACAGCTGCGCGGCCTCACCATCGAGCGCGCCGATGGTGACCACGCGCTTGAGCTTCAGGTCCTGCGAAATCATCGCCTGCGCCGCATCCGGGAGGATGGACTGCGGGAGGATCTCGAAGAGGGTGGCGGTGTCGCCGGTGAACTCGTTGAGCTCGCCGGGCTCCGGGGAAAGAGTCTGCGCGATAAACTCCCAGTACTCCTTCGTGCTGAAGGCCTGGTGCACCTTAGCGGCGGGGTGGTTGATCGTCACGGTGGTTTCACTATGTGCAGTCATGGGCTCCAGACTACCGTTGATGCCGTGTCTGATACATCTTTCGCCCAACTTACGACGCTGCGCGTAGGCGGTACGCCGCGCGATGTGATCCGCTGCACCACCGCCGAGGAGATAGCGGCGACGGTCCAGCGTTTCGACGCGGCAGGGACCCCGCAGCTCATCGTCGGCGGCGGGTCCAACCTCGTCATCGCCGACGGCGAGCTCGATCTCACGGCTGTCGTCACCGGCAACGTGGGCATCGAGCTTATCGACGACACCACCCTCCGCGTCGGCGCCGGCACCGTGTGGGACGACGTCGTCGCCTTCGCCGTGGAGCATGGCCTGGGCGGCATTGAGACCCTCTCCGGCATCCCAGGCTCCGCGGGCGCGACCCCGGTGCAAAATGTTGGCGCGTACGGCGCCGAGGTGGGCGAGGTGCTCACGCGGGTGCGCCTATGGAATCGCGAGACGAACACCGACGAGTGGGTGCCCGCGGAGTCGCTGGAGCTGGCGTACCGCTACTCCAACCTCAAGTTCACCGGCCGCGCCGTCGTCCTCGAAATCGAGCTGGGCCTCGAGCGCACCGAGCTGTCGCAGCCCTTGCGCCACCTCGGCGGGCAGCGCCTCACCCTCGCCGAGGCCCGCGCCAACGTGCTTAAGACGCGCCGGGCGAAGGGCATGGTGCTCGACCAAGGCGATCACGACACGTGGTCCGCCGGGTCGTTTTTCACCAACCCGGTGGTGGACACCGCCGTCGCAGACACCATCGACGCCGCGGTGGGGGAGGCCGGCATGCCGCGCTTCCCGCAGCCCGACGGGCGCGAGAAGCTGTCTGCGGCGTGGCTCATCGAGCGCGCCGGGTTCCCCCGTGGCTACCCGGGCGAGGGCGCGCCGGCGCGGCTGAGCACCAAACACACCCTGGCGCTGACCAACCGCGGCGCGGCGACGGCCGGCGACATCGTGGCGTTGGCCAGGGAGGTCCGAGACGGCGTGGAGAAGCGCTTCGGCGTGCGCCTGACACCCGAGCCCGTGTGGGTGGGCGTGGGCATCGACGAGGCTGGGCCGGCCTAACTCTCCTTCGCGCCCAGGCGCTCGAGCAGGTCCGCCTGGACCTCGCGGCGGCGGATCTTGCCCAGCTGGTCGCGGGCGAGCTCCTCGAAGTGGTAGAAGGTGCGCGGCACCTTGTAGCGGGTCAACCGCTCGCGGGCGAACTCCTTGAGCCCCTCGGGATCCAGCGGGGCACCCTCGCGAAGGGTGACGCAGGCGACCACATCCTCGGAGCCGTCGGCACGCGGCCGGCCCACCACGGCGACATCGATAACGTCTGGGTGCTGGCGGACGACGTCCTCAACCTCCTGCGGGTAGACGTTGAACCCGCCCGTGATGATGAGCTCCTTGATGCGGGAGACGAGCTTGATAAAGCCGTCTTCCTCCATAAAGCCCATGTCGCCGGTGCGGAACCATCCATCGTGGAAGGCTGCCTCGGTGGCTTCCTCGTTGTGCAAGTAGCCGGAGAACACCTGCGGGCCGCGGGCCAGCAGCTCGCCGGCCTCGCCCGTGGGCATGTCCTCGTCCAGGTTTTCCGGGTTGGCGATGCGGATCTCGGTGTCCGGGAAGGGGATGCCGATGTAGCCGGGGCGGCGGTCCGCGCTGCGTGGGTTGCCCACCAAGATGGGGGAGGTTTCGGTCAGGCCGTAGCCTTCCACGAGGTGGCCGCCAGTGATGGCCTCCCACCGCGCGATGATCTCGCCGGGCAGGGAGGACGCGCCGGAAAAGCCGATCTTCACCTCGGACAGGTCGATGCCCTTTGCCTCGGCTTCGTCGATAATGCGCGTGAACAACGTCGGTACGCCCGGCACGAAGGTGGGGGTGTGCTTCTTCAAAGCGCCCATGATCAGGTTCATCTCGGGGGCGGGCAGGAGCACGACCTCGCTGCCGATGAGGAAAGTCAGCGTCAGCGAGAACGTCAGGCCGTACGCGTGGAAGAACGGCAGGGTAGCCAGCATGCGCTGGTTCGGTTCCTGCAGTTCTTTGACCCAGGCCACGCCCTGCTGCGCGTTAGCGATGAGGTTGCGGTGGCTCAGCACCGCGCCCTTGGGCCTGCCGGTCGTGCCTGAGGTGTAGAGGATCAGCGCCGGGTCTTCCGGGGTGACGGATTCGGGAAGCGTGATGTCTGCTCCCGCGCCGCCGATAGCGAGCCCGGTGAGCGTTTCCCAGGCGACTGTGTTGTTTGTTGGGCCGGTGAGCTTGTTGCGGGCGTCGCGAAGCTTCTTGACCGGCAAGCGCAGCGCCATTTGCTGCAGGCGTGGCATCGCCTTGGTCATGTTGACGCTGACCACAGTCTCGAGCGGGGTGTCGGGGCGCAGCTTCTCCATGGTGTCGGCGACTTTGTCCCACACGATGGCCACGCGCGCGCCGTGGTCTTTAAACTGCGGCTTTAACTCAGCCGCAGTGTAGAGCGGGTTGTGCTCCACCACGACGCCGCCGAGGAGCTGGACGGCCATGAACGCGGCGACGTGCTGCGGGCAGTTCGGCAGCAGGATCGCCACGCGGTCGCCGGGGCGCACGCCGAGGCCCTTTAAGCCGGCCGCGGCGTGGCGCACCTCGCGGTCCAACTCGGCGTAGGTCTGGGTGCGGCCGAAAAACCATGTCGCTGGTTTATCGCCGTTCTTCGACAGATTGTCCTCGTAGATTTGCCCCAGTGTGACGGTCCCGTATTCGAGCGACTGATTCATTGTCCACTCCGGGTAGTACGCCAACCAGGGTGCGGGCTGCTGAGCATCGGTGGAAGACATGCTGCCGAGTATAGGGATTCTGGCAGCCCTTTTGGCTGGCTAGTGCTTCGCGGTGCCGCTTTCGAGCATCTCAAGAAGAATCTTCTGCACGGCCTTGCGGCGGATCTTGCCCGTCTGGTCGCGCTCGAGAGACTCGAAGTGGTAGAAGGTGCGCGGCACCTTGTAGGGGGTGAGGCGTTCGCGGGCGAACTGGCGCAGACCCTCGGGATCGAGCGGAGCACCTTCGCGCAGCGCCACACAGGCGACGACGTCTTCGGAGCCGTCCGGGCGGGGCCGGCCGACGACGGCGATATCGTCGATGTCTTCGTGCTGCTTCATGACCTGCTCGACCTCGTCCGGGTAGACGTTGAAGCCGCCGGTGATGATCATTTCCTTGATGCGTGCCACCAGGCGGATGAAACCGTCGGACTCCATCACTGCCATGTCGCCGGTGCGGAACCAGTCTTCGAAGAAGGCCTTCTCGTTAGCCTCCGGCTTGTTCAGGTATCCGGAGAAGACCTGCGGGCCGCGGGCAAGCAGCTCGCCGGGTTCGCCGTCGGGCATGGTCTCGGCCGGGTTGTCGGGGTTGGCGATGCGGATCTCGGTGTCAGGGAACGGAACGCCGATGTAACCCGGGCGGTGGTTGCCATCCATCGGGTTCGCGGTCAGGATCGGGGCCGTCTCGGTCAGGCCGTAGCCTTCGACGAGGCGGCCACCGGTTGCCTTCTCCCACAGCTCGAGGGTGGTCGTCGGCAGCGTCGCAGCGCCCGAGAAAGCGTTGCGAATGGAGGAGACGTCCTTGTTGTTCTCCAGCGCCCACGAGGCGATGCGCTCATACAGAGTCGGCACGCCCGGCAGCATGGTCGGCTTGGTTTTCTCGATCGCGGAGTTGATCAGTTCCGGCTTCGGTGCCGGGACGAGCACCATCTGCGCGGCCTCGGTTAGCGCGAGTGAAAAGTTCAGCAGTAGGCCGTAGACGTGGAACAGCGGCAGGACGGCGAGGACGCGCTCGTCGGTGTCGCCCCAGCCCTTGAGCCACTCAAGACCGCCGACCAGGTTGGCGTTGAGGTTGCCGTGCGTCAGGGGAGCGCCCTTCGGCTCACCGGTGGTGCCGGAGGTGTAGAGGATGAACGCAATGTCGTCCTGGGTTACCGGGCTGATACGCGGGGTGTCCGGGGAGGAGAGAAGCTGTGCGAACGGGATGGTGCCGGGGGCCTGGGCCGTAAGTTCGTCGCGCTTCTTCTTTACCGGGCCGACTGGCAACTTGAGCAGCGTGCGCAGGTGCCACGGCATCGCGTCGATCATATTGACGGTGATGACCGTCTCCAGCTGTGTTTTCTCAAACAGCTTCTTGTACACCGGCGCGGCCTTGTCCCACACGATGGCCACGAGCGCCCCGTGGTCCTTGATTTGGGACTCGAGTTCGTATGCGGTGTAGAGCGGGTTGTGTTCGACGACGGTTGCCCCAAGCCGGTGGATCGCCAGGATAGAGACGACGTGCTGCGGACAGTTCGGCAGCGCGATCACCACGCGGTCGCCGGGGCCCACGCCGTGCTCGCTCAGGGCGTTGGCGATGCGGTTGACCTGCTTGTCAATCTCGCGGTAGGTCAGCTCCGCGCCCATAAACCAGGTCGCCTTCGCCGTCGGGTGGGCGTCGACGCAGTCCGCGAAGCGGGTGGCGAGGGTGTCGTCGCCAAGCTCCGGGTGCGGATTAGTCCACTCGGCGTAGTGGTTCAGCCAGGCCTTGTCTTCGTACGCTCCCATACGGGCGGGTCCCTTTCTCAGTACTTTGTTGTCGCTGTTGCTTCCATGGCGTGCACGGATCATGCACGAAGTGTGCGTCGGTGATGCTGAGCAATGGTGCTTAGCTGCACCGACCTAACAGTTGCGTGGCGCAAGTATACGGTGGGTATGCCGCAGGCCAGAGATTTCCGCGGCCGGCGGTGTCGGCAGTGAAGCCCGCACGCATCACTTTTCGACGACCGCAGGCTCACCATCTCCCACGGTGGTGTCGTCGCCGTTGTCGAGCATGTCGATGAGTGTCTGCTGCACCTCGCGGCGGCGAATCTTTCCCGTCATGTCGCGGGTGAGATCTTCGAAGTGGTAGAAAGTGCGCGGCACCTTGTAGGCGGTGAGGCGCTCCCTGGCGAACTCGCGCAATGCGTCGGACTCGATGACCGCGCCCTCGCGCAGAGTCACACAGGCGACGACGTCCTCGGAACCATCCGGGCGGGGCCGGCCGACCACAGCGATGTCCTCGATGTCCTCGTGCTGTTTCATCACCTGTTCGACCTCGTCCGGGTAGACGTTAAAACCGCCGGTGATGATCATTTCCTTGATGCGCGAGACCAGGCGAATGAACCCGTCCGGCTCCATCACTGCCATGTCGCCGGTGCGAAACCAGCCGTTGTGGAACGCCTTTTCAGTTTCTTCCGGCTTGTTCAGATAGCCCTTGAACACTTGCGGGCCGCGGGCGACGAGCTCGCCGGGCTCGCCGTCGGGCATCGTCTCGTCGAGGTTGTCGGGGTTGGCGATGCGGATATCAGTGTTGGGGAAGGGCAAGCCGATGTAGCCGGGGCGGTGGTTACCGTCCATCGGGTTCGCGGTGAGGATCGGCGAGGTCTCCGTCAAGCCGTAGCCCTCCACGAGCACTCCGCCGGTAATCGATTCCCATTTCTCAATCGTCGTGGTTGGCAGCGTCGATGCCCCCGAGAACGAATTGCGGATGCTGGGGTAGCGCTTGTTGTTGGCCAGCGCGCTCTCGGCAATCTTCTCGTACAAGGTGGGCACGCCCGGGAAGAAGGTGGGCGGGTTGCGCTTCAGCGCCATGGCGATCAGCTTCGGCTCGGGTGCCGGGACCAGGATAATCTCCGCGCCGATGCCGATGCCGAGCCCGACGTTAAGGGCGAGGCCGTAGACGTGGAACAGCGGCAGGATGGCCAGTACCTTCTCGCGCTCCTTGCCCAAGTCTTTGACCCAGAGCAAGCCGGACTTCAGCATGGAGTTGAGGTTGCCGTGGGTGATCTGCGCGCCCTTGGGCGGGCCGGTCGTTCCGGAGGTGTAGAGGATGACCGCCGTGTCGTCTTGGGTGATGTCCTCGCAGGGCTGGAATTGTCTATCAATCAGTGCGGTGTCCCACGCCATCGTCGCGGGCGCAGGCGCGGAGAGCTTGTCGCGCATCTCCTTGAGCGGGCCGACGGGGATCTTCAGCGCCAGGCGGTAGGGCAGCGGCATCGCGTCGATCATGTTCACCGAGATGATCGTTGACAGCGGCGCCTCCTTGCGGATGGGGGAGACCGTCTCAGCCGCCTTGTCCCAGACGATGGCGACCTTCGCGCCGTGGTCTTGGAATTGGGGCGTGAGCTCGGAGGTTGTGTAGAGCGGGTTGTGCTCTACCACGATCGCCCCGAGGCGCATGATCGCGCAGAACGCGACGACATGTTGCGGGCAGTTCGGCAGCATGACTGCCACGCGGTCGCCTTTGGTCACGCCGAGCTCCTGCAGGCCCGCGGCGAGCTTGTTCGCCTGCTCGTTGAGGTCCGCATACGTCATGGTTTGGCCCATGAACCAGGTCGCCACCTGGTTCGAGTGCCTGGCCAGGTTGCGCTCGTACACGTCGACGAGGGTGTCGTCGCCCATGTCGATTTCATGGGGCGTCCATCGCGCGTAGTGCTGCAGCCACGCTTTGTTATCGAAGGCTCCCATTGAAAAAGTCTCCTTATCGCTTATCGACGACTCATTGAAAGCGAGCATAACCAGAAAATGAGTGTCATGCATCACATTAATGACGCAAAGTGAGGTGCGAGTCATTCTCGCTCCGGTTGCGGTGCGCCGGAGCTCGTGTAAAACCTGTAGCAACAGCCGTCGCCTGCCCTGCGTGCCGAGGGGTGGGTGGCGTCAAGGGGGATCAGGCACACCACTGGGGGAGAGACCATGAACACGCACGTTCCGACATCGACGGTGCCCGAGGCGGCCGCGCGCCAGCCCGAGCGCGCCGGGCAGCCCGCACAGATCCATCTGGGGCTCGACCCGGGGTTGGATCAGTCAACACTGGTCAACCCGGTGAAAGCCGCGCCGACCACGGGCTGGCGCAAGCTGGTGCACGCGGCATCGCGGGGGCGGATCAACCCAGGGGTTTCGGCTAGCGAGCAGCGCGAGGAACAGCTCAACGCGGCGATCTGTGCCCCGCTGCGCGGCGATTACCGCATCGCCGTGATGTCCCTTAAAGGCGGGGTGGGCAAGACGACGACCACGGTTGGGCTCGGCGGGGTGTTCGCCCAGCAGCGCGGCGATCGCGTTATCGCCATCGACGCCAACCCGGACCTCGGCACGCTCGCACAGCGGGCGGTCGATTCCGCGCCCTCGACCATCCGCGACCTGCTCTGCGCCCCTGATACCTCGCGCTATCCGCAGGTCCGCTCGTACACCCACCAAGCCACCTCGCGCCTCGAGGTGATTGGCTCGGAGCGCGACCCCGCCGTGAGCGAAGCGTTCAGCGAGGCCGATTACCGGCGCGCGGTGGACATCCTGCAGCACCACTACAACATCATCCTCACCGACTGCGGCACGGGCCTGATGCACTCCGCGATGGCGGGCGTGCTCGACCTGGCCAACACGCTGGTGCTGGTGACCTCGCCTGCCCTCGACGGGGCGCAATCGGCGTCCGCGACCCTCGACTGGCTCAACCTCCACGGCTACGACCAACTGGCCGCCAACGCTGTCGTGGTGATTTCGGCCGCCGCCCCGGGCAAGCCCACCGTGGACATCGCCCGTGTCGCGGAGCACTTCGCGGCACGCACGAGGGCGGTGCACACCATTCCTTACGACCGCCACCTGGCCGAGGGCTCGGTGGTGGACATGTCCCGGCTCTCGTCCGCCACGCATGACGCCTACCGCGAGCTCGCCGCCAGCGTCGCCGCGGACTTCAGCTCGTGGCACCGCCACGCCGCCTGGTAGGAGCTGGTAGGAGATGGTTGCGACGTAGACTTGGGCGCATGCGCGTCGCAATGATCTCCATGCACACCTCCCCGCTGGAACAGCCGGGTGCAGGTGACGCGGGCGGGATGAACGTCTACGTCCTCAACGTGGCGACGCAGCTCGCCCGCCGCGGGGTCCACGTCGACGTCTTCACCCGCGCGTCACGCCCTCGGCAGGGGGAGATCGTGCAGGTTGCGGACAACCTGCGCGTGGTCAACATCGTCGCCGGGCCCTATGAGGGGCTGACCAAGGAAGAGCTGCCCACCCAGCTCGCCGCGTTCGCCGGCGGCGTCGTCCAGTTCGCCCGGGAAAACGGCCTCGACGGCGAGCGCGGCTACGACCTGTTCCACTCCCACTACTGGCTCTCCGGCCAGGTGGGGTGGCTGCTGTCCGACCTCGCCCGGGTCCCGCTCGTGCACACAGGACATACGTGGGCGGCCGTGAAGAACGCCCACCGCTCGGCCTCGGATACCGCCGAGGGCGAGGCGCGCCGCATCTGCGAGCAGCAGCTCGTCGACAACGCCGATTGCCTCGTGGTCAACACCGCCAACGAGAGCGACGAACTGGCGCGCCACTACGACGTCGAGCCGGACAAGATCGCCGTGGTCACCCCTGGCGCGGACACGGCGCTGTTCACCCCCGGTACGAACCGCAACACCGAGCTGGCCCGCCGCCAGCTCGGCCTGCCGCTGCATGCCAAGGTCGTCACCTTCGTCGGCCGTCTCCAGGAGTTCAAGGGCCCGCAGGTGCTCATCCGGGCCGTGGGTGAGCTCGTGCGCCGCGAGCCCGATATGCCGGTGCGGCTTGTGCTGTGCGGTGGGGCGTCGGGAAGCGGCGCGAGCATTGAGCGCTACCGCGAGCTCGCCGCCGAGGAGGGGCTCGGCGGGCGCGTGCGCTTCCTCGGACCGCGCCCCCCGGAGGAACTCGTCAGCGTCTACCAGGCATCCGACTTGGTCGCGGTGCCCAGCTTCAACGAGTCGTTCGGTCTCGTCGCCGTCGAGGCACAGGCGACGGGAACGCCGGTTGTCGCGGCGCGCGTCGGTGGATTGCCCCTGACCGTGGCAGAAGGGGAGACGGGTGCGTTGGTGACCGGACACGACCCGAACGACTGGGCCGATACGCTGCGCGAGTTGCTTGTCGACGACACCCGCCGCATCGCCATGGGCCAGGCCGCCGTCGCCCACGCCGCGCGTTTCAGCTGGGCCGCCGCGGCCGAGCGACTGGAGTCGATCTACAGCGACACGGTGGAGCACTACGCGCCGGGCAACAACGAGCGCGACCCCTTCGGGGGATAACGGCGCAGGCCCGGCGGGTTCGTGGCATGCTAATGACATGGGAAACGGAAAGCTAGTTTTGGTCCGCCACGGCCAGAGCGCGTGGAACAAGTCCAACCAGTTCACTGGTTGGGTCGACGTCGACTTGACCGAGCAGGGCGAGAAAGAGGCCGTCAACGCCGGCGAGCTGTTAGTGAAGAACAACGTCCTACCGGACATTTTGTTCACGTCCCTGCTGCGCCGCGCCATCCGCACCGCGAACATTGCCCTCAACGCCGCCGACCGCCACTGGATCCCGGTCGTGCGCAACTGGCGCCTCAACGAGCGCCACTACGGCAAGCTGCAAGGCCTGAACAAGGCCGAGATCCGCGAGCAGTTCGGCGAGGAGCAGTTCATGGAGTGGCGCCGCTCCTACGACACCCCGCCGCCGCAGATCGACGTGGACAACGAGTACGCCCAGACCAATGATCCGCGCTACTCCTTCCTGCCCGAGGTGCCCCGCACCGAGTGCCTGAAAGATGTCGTGGAGCGTTTCCTGCCCTTCTACATCGACGTGATCCTGCCCGAGGTCCTCGCCGGCAAGAACGTGATGGTCGCCGCACACGGCAACTCCCTGCGCGCTTTGGTGAAGTACCTCGACGGCATCTCTGACAAGGACATTGCCGCGCTCAACATCCCGACCGGCATGCCGCTCGTCTACGAGTTTGATGCTGCTGGCCGCGTGACCAACCCGGGTGGCACCTACCTCGACCCCGAGGCAGCGGCTGCGGGCGCGGCGGCGGTGGCAAACCAGGGCAACGCCAAGTAGCACCCCCATTACCGGTTTGTCCCCCGTACTCGCGTTTGTCCTCGGTGTCGTCCTCACCGTCCTCGCTGTGCCATTGCTGCAGCGCACCGGGCGGTGGCGCGAGCGACGCCGCTCTCGCAGCGAGGATGACGGCGCCAAGGTGTCCACGATCGGCCAGGTCCTACACCTGGTGGTACAGGGCTCGCCATCTGGCATCGCCGTGATCAACCGCTCCGGCCGTGTCATTATGTCCAACGCCCGCGCCCACGACATGGCGCTCGTGCACGACCGCACCCTCAACCCGCAGGTGTGGAAGGTGGCCGAGGAGGTCTTCTCCGACCTTGAGCGGCGCAGGTTGGATCTTGACCTGCCTCAGCGCACCACCAGCAGTCGCATCCACAATGTGTCTGCGTTGGTGAAGCCGCTGACGCTCAGCGATAACTCCTTCGTGGTCGTTTACGGCACTGACGAGTCAGAAAACGTACGCATGGAAGCGGCGCGCCGCGACTTCGTTGCCAACGTTTCTCACGAGCTGAAAACGCCGGTCGGCGGGATCTCGCTGCTGGCTGAGGCGTTGCTGCAGGACCCGACCGACCCCGACATGGTCACCTACTTCGGCAACAAGCTGTCCAAGGAAGCCAAGCGGATGGGCGAGATGATCACCGATCTGATCTCCCTGTCCAAGCTGCAAGGCGCCGAGGCTCTGCCGGATATGGCGGCGGTGCGTGTTGACGATGTCATCGAGGCCGCCATTCAGCGCAACCAGGTCGCTGCCGACAACCGCGAGATCGAGTTGACCCGTGGTGCCCCGACGGACATTTCCGTTCTGGGCGATCGGTCGCTTTTGACCGCGGCGGTGTCCAACCTTGTGTCCAACGCTATCGATTACTCGCCGAACAACCAGCCCGTGAGCATCACACAGAAGGTGGTGCGCGACTCGGTTGTCCTCATTCGGGTGACCGACCGTGGCATCGGAATTGCACCGGAGGATCAAAAGCGCGTGTTCGAGCGGTTCTACCGCGTCGACAAGGCGCGTTCGCGGGCGACGGGCGGCACGGGCCTCGGACTGGCGATTGTCAAGCACGTCGTGATGAACCACGGCGGTAATATCAAGCTGTGGTCCCGGCTCGGGACCGGCTCGACGTTTACGATCGAGTTGCCTATCTACACCCCGAAGGCACTGGCATCCGACGAGGGGACAGCCGCCTCTGAGCAGCTCGACGCGGACGAGGCCGTTGAACCTGGTGCGGGGCTGCGCAAGGCCGTGACGCGGGTAGCGGGCCGTCGAAAAGAAAAGGAAGACCAGTGACGAAGATTCTCATTGTCGAGGACGAAGAATCCCTCGCCGATCCGTTGGCCTACCTGCTGGGCAAGGAGGGCTTTGACGCCGCCGTGGCCGGGGACGGTCCGACGGCGCTCGAGGAGTTCCAGAAAGGCGACATCGACCTGGTTCTGCTCGACCTCATGCTCCCTGGCATGAGTGGCACCGAGGTATGCCGCCGCCTGCGCGCCGTTTCCTCCGTGCCGATCATCATGGTCACGGCCCGTGACTCCGAGATCGACAAGGTCGTCGGCCTTGAGCTGGGTGCGGACGACTATGTGACCAAGCCGTACTCGACCCGCGAACTCGTCGCGCGCATCCGCGCCGTGCTGCGCCGCGGCCCCGAGGTCGAGGAGGACGGCGCCCTCGACGACCAGATTATCGAGGCCGGCAGGGTCAAGATGGACGTCGAGAGGCACACAGTGCTTGTCGACGGCGACCCGGTCCCAATGCCGCTTAAAGAGTTCGACCTCCTCGAGTACCTCATGCGCAACGCCGGCCGCGTGCTCACCCGTGGCCAACTCATCGACCGCATCTGGGGCGCGAACTACGTCGGTGACACCAAGACCCTCGACGTGCACGTCAAGCGCCTGCGCACGAAAATCGAGGCTGAGCCGTCGCACCCGACGCAGCTCGTCACAGTCCGCGGGCTCGGCTACAAGTTCGAGGCCTAGCGGCCCTCCTCCAGCGAGCGTGCCTGGGTGGTCGCCGGGTGCGCCGAGCGCGCCTCGTCCGGCAGGCCCGCACGGGCCGCGCAGTGGCGCGCCAACACCTCGTAAGGCTTTTCGCCGATCAGGGCGATGAGCTCGCTTTTCATCGACTTCCACACCGGTATCGCACCATCAGCGGTCGCGGTGTGGCACTCGGGCGCGGCGGTGCACCACCAGTCGAAGTCTTCGCCGCCCCCGCCCCACTGGCGGCGGTGGTATTCGCCGATGGTGGTGCGCAGGATGTCCACCCCGTCCGGGCGCTCCTGCCACGCATCTTCCCGGGAAAACGGCACCTGCCAGCACACCTCCGGCTTGGAGCCCACGATCGGGCTGCCCGACGCCATCGCCCACTGGTGCAGGGCGCAGCCCGGACCTGTGGCGGCATCGGCGCGGTTGGCGAAGATGCAGGCGCCGTCGACAAGCTTGGTCTTCAAGTGCGGGCCGTCGTCCTCGGGCTCCGTGTCGTCCCACTCAAGCCACGGCTCAAGCTCGATGGGGTCGGCGTTGGCGATGAAGCTGTCAACGTCGCTTGGGCGCAGCTGCCAGTACTTCGCCGGCATGTCGGCCACCGCGTTGTAGACGGTGTCGCGATCGGTCTCGTCCGCGAGGTAGGCGCCGTGGATGCAGCAGCCGACCGCGGGGATCGACTCGTCGATACCGTGGCACTGCGGCGTGCCGAAACGGCACGACCAGGTCGATTCCGCCCAGGTCAGGTCGATGGAGAAGTAGTGGGTCGGGTCGTCGGGGTCGATGAACTCGAACCAGTCGCGGGGGAAATCCGGCTCAACCTCCCGCCCAGCCGCGATGGATTTGCCTGCCGGAGAGGTAGCCGGGAAGCCCAGCGGCACCGGGTTAGGGGGTTGTTGATTCACACCTCAGTACGGTAGACCCACTAATGTGAGGGTGTGCGACTAGGTGTATTAGATGTAGGCAGCAATACCGTCCACCTCGTGGCGGTGGATGCCCGCAGCGGTGGACGGCCCACCCCGATGAGCGACTGGAAGCGTCCCCTGCGGCTTGTTGAGCAGCTGGACAAGCGTGGCAACCTCGTGGACAAGGGCGTGACAAAGCTCGTGGACACGGTCCAGGAGGCCAAGGACCTCTCCGAAAACCTCAAGTGCGAGGCATTCCTTGCTTTCGCGACCTCCGCGGTGCGTTCGGCGAACAACTCCGACGCGGTGCTCGAGAAGGTTCTCAAGTCAACCGGTGTGGAACTGCAAGTCCTCTCTGGTATCGAGGAGGCGCGCCTGACGTTCCTCGCCACGCGCCGCTGGCACGGCTGGTCCGCGGGGCGGATCACCAACCTCGACATCGGCGGCGGTTCGCTGGAGATTTCCAGCGGCGTGGAAGAGTCACCGGATCTGGCTACCTCGCTGGAACTCGGCGCCGGGCGCCTCACCCACCAGTGGTTCGACACCGATCCGCCAGAGCGCAAGAAGATCAATCTTTTGCGCGACTACATCGACGCCGAGCTGGCCGGACCGGCCGAGGAGTTCCGCGCGCTCGGTGAGACGGGCCTGGCCGTCGGTACCTCCAAGACGTTCCGGACTCTTGCCCGCCTCACCGGTGCGGCACCCTCCTCAGCTGGTCCTTTCGTGCGCCGCTCGCTGACCGCGCCGGGCCTGCGCCAGCTGATCGCGTTCATCTCCCGCATGACCGCGGCCGACCGCGCGGAGCTCGAAGGCATCAGCTCGGACCGCTCCCACCAGATCGTCGCCGGCGCCCTGGTTGCGGAAGCTGCCATGAGGGCGCTTAATCTTGATAAATTAGACATCTGTCCGTGGGCTCTGCGTGAAGGCGTGGTCCTGCGGTGGATTGATCAGGGCCACCTCGGGCCCATAGGACCGTCGACGCACACCCGCGCAACCGACGCAGACCAAGGAGATGACCGCTGATGACTGAGGGAAAGCAGCTCACTGTTGCCGAACTCCTCGCCCGGGCGGGAAAGGAACCCTCGGACGCCGGCCACTCCCGCCCCCGCAGGCGCCGCAGCCTCGAGGACGGCGGCGTCTCTGTCGCGGAGTTGACCGGTTCGATGAAGCGCGTCGACGCGCGCCCGGTGGAGTCAAAGCACTCGAGCGTTCCCATTGATGCCCCTGCTGCTCCCGCTGAGCCCGCCGCGCCGGCGGCCGCTCACCAAGAGCCTAAGGAGCCGGTCGAGTCCCTGTTCACCCCGCATGTTGCAGCAGTGACGGCTGAGCCGGCACGCGACGTCGATAACGACAAGACGGATGTGTTGCGCCGCGTCGACGCTCCGCTGCGCGAACCTGCGCGCACCGGCCGCGTCGAGGAGGGGGCCCTGGACGAGTTCGGGGAGTTGCGCAGTGAGGACGAGCGTCGTGATGAGGGGGGCGTCGAGAAACGAGAGCTCGTCGAGGAGGACACAGCGGCGATCAACCCGATCCTGCTGGTGCTACTCGTCTTTGCTGGCCTCGTGCTCGGCGTGCTGGGCTTTATGGCGTTCCAGTGGGTGTGGGCGAACCTGTCCACCATCATCGCGGCGCTGCTCGCGCTGGCGACTGTCGCTGCCGTCATCGGTGGCGTGCGCGCGCTCAAGACGGGCCGCGACGGTCTGACCACCGCGCTGGCCGCTGTCGCCGCCGCTGTCATGGCCTTCGGTCCGGCGCTGCTGGTCTAGCGTCGTCTCCGCTACGCGCCACCCCCGGTCGTGAACCGCTGGGTGGCGCGTTTTTGTGTGCCTGGTGTGGCGCTGGTGTGGCACTGTTAGGGGCATGACTAAGGCACACCTGAACGCAGACAAGATTGCCGTTATCGGCGCGGGAAACATTGGCGAGGCGCTCATCTCCGGGCTCGTGGCCGCCGGGGTTGATCCGCAGCGGATCACGGCGACGAACCGCACTCCCGAGCGCGGCGCGCAGCTTACCGAGCGCTACGGGATCCTCACAACGGGCGACAACAGCGAAGCCGCCGCGGACGCCGACGTGGTGTTCCTGTGCGTCAAGCCGAAGCAGGTCGTTGGCGTGATCGAGGAGATCGGTGAGACGATCGCGCGCAACGAGACGTCCACCGCGCTCGTGTCCATGGCGGCGGGCATCACGCTCACCGCGATGGAAAGCGCGGTCTGCGCGGCGGGCACGCCCGTGGCCCGGGTCATGCCGAACACCCCGATGCTGGTGGGCAAGGGTGTCCATCTCGTGTCCTTCGGCCGGTTCGTGGAGGACGCCCAGCGCGAGCAGATCGCGGGGATGCTCGAAGCCACCGGCGAGGTCGTGGGCATCGACGAGTCGCTTATCGACGCCGCCACGGCCGTGTCCGGCTCCGGGCCCGCCTACTTCTTCCTGCTCACCGAGTCGCTTATCGACGCCGGCGTGGCCCTCGGTCTGCCGCGCGAGACGGCCGTGAAGCTCGCAACCGCAACTGCGGCGGGCGCGGGTGAGATGCTGGCGGGGGAATCGAGCCCGGCTGAGCTACGCCACGCGGTGTCCTCTCCTGCGGGTACCACCGTCGCAGCGATCCGTGAGCTGGAGGAGTCCGGTCTGCGGGGCGCGATGTACCGCGCGACCGATGCATGCGCGCGCCGCGCACGTGAACTGGGCAAATAGTCTCCGTTGTCCCAGTGGGGCGCATCTGTCACACGCGCCGTCGTGCGTCAACTGAGAGAACTCTGCAAATTTTTTGACACTTGAGTCGCACCGCGCCCAACGTTCACGCTAGGCTGGTTCCAGCACGTGCGTGATCGTCCTGTGGGAGGGGAAGCCTACAGCGCGACCGTGCTTGAAGGGTTAATTTATTTATGTCTCAAGAAGATAAGGGCAAGTTCCTGACCGTCGCCGAGGTCGCAGACATCATGCGCGTCTCCAAGATGACGGTCTACCGCCTCGTTCACTCCGGTGAGCTCCCCGCCGTGCGCGTGGGCCGCTCCTTCCGTGTGAACGAGAAGGCGGTTAACGAATACCTCGATTCGTCGGTTTACGACGTCGGGTAGATCGCACAGGCCCCGGGGCGTGCCCCCGGGACCTGGCCCAACCGCACCGCCCCCGCCACGCTGAGAAGCAGGCGAGGGCGGTGCGGTTTTTGGTGTGCCGATGCCGTGCCGGTATGCTGGGAACATTCATGCTGGTGGCGGAGTGAGCGCTGGGAGTGTGCACCTCCCGCGTTCCGCCTGAGACGAGCGCTGGGTCTTGATCCGTGCGCGTTACCGCCTGCCGGCAGGTTTTGTACGTACACAACGATCGAAATGAGGAAACCTAATGGGTTCAGTCATCAAGAAGCGTCGCAAGCGCATGTCCAAGAAGAAGCACCGCAAGATGCTGCGCCGCACCCGCGTCCAGCGTCGTAAGCTCGGCAAGTAAGCGGCAGCAGGCGCGAGCCTTCGGACTAGGCCCACACCCCGAAAAGGGTGTGGGTCTTGTCGTTTCTCGGCAAAGGGCGAAAGCGCGGTCTCAGGGTTAGCGGCGCTGGACGGCGCGAGCTGCAAAGGCCCCGGCGGTAACGGCAGCTGCGGCGGCGAGCCCGACGCGGATCGCCCGGTTGCGGGACAGGCGCCGGATAGAGCGGTACTCGCGCACCTCCCACCCGCGCTGCAGGGCGTGGGCCCGCAGAGCGCGGTCGGGGTTGATGGCCACCGGCGTGCCCACCATCGAAAGCATGGGGATGTCGTTGATGCTGTCGGAGTAGGCGGTGCACTGGCTCAGGTCGAGGCGCTGGATCGCCGCGAGCGCGGCCACCGCGTGCTTCTTGCCGGGGCCGTGCAAGATGTCGCCGACGAGGCGCCCGGTGAACTCGCCGTTGTCTGCCTCCACGACGGTGCCGAGGGCACCGGTGAATCCGAGCCGCTCGGCGAGTGCCTGGCCAATCTGCACCGGGGTGGCGGAAACGAGCCAGACCTGCTGCCCGGCGGCGATATGCATGGCCGCCAGGTCGATCGTGGGCTGGTAGGCCTTGCCGAGCATCTGCTGGTCGACGATCTCGGCGCACAGGCGGCGCAGTTCCGCGACGCTCTTGCCCTTGACCAGGCTCAGCGCGTGCTCGCGGCCCTTGGCGATGTCCTGCGGGTTCTCCGCACCACTGAGCCGGTAGCGCAGTTGCTTGATCAAACCGGGCGCGAGCTCGCGCAGGGTGATAAAGCGGTGGCGCGCCAGACCGGCGGCGAGCAGGACCAGGGAGGAGCCCTGAACGAGTGTGTTGTCGATGTCGAAAAACGCCGCGGCCTGCGCATCTTGCGGAATATCGGGGTCCGGGGCGGTGACCCGTGATGCGCCGGCGGAGGCGAAGGCACCCCCGACGGAGTCCACGCCGAGGCTGAACTGGTCCAAGCTGATGCCAAAGGTCTCCTCCACAGCGACAGCGGCGGCGGCTTCACCGGCGGCGCGCTGGGCATCACTGCCCAGCGGCGGCAGCGCGGTGTCCTCTAAGAAACGGCGGAGGTTGCCGTGTGAGGCCGACCAGTGGGCGAGGAATTCGCTGCCGGGAAGGGGACCGAATTCCGCGCTCATAAGGGACTCAGCCTTTCGTGGGGAGGTGGGGGAGTAGCGTTGTTCATCGTAATTCGTCACCCGCCCGAGCGCTCGCCTCGGCGGGAGACCTGACCGCAGTATCGAGGGGCGTGGAGGAATAATGCGGAAAGTGCAGCTCATGGTGCGCGCCACGTGCGGTTCGTGCGCGCGAGTGGCGGAGCAGATCCGGCCGGTCGTCGATAAGCATGGGGCGAGCCTCGAGCTTGTCGACGTCGACAAGGCACCCGACCCCGAACTCGCCATGGAGTACGGCGACCGGGTACCCGTGGTGGTCATCGACGGTGAGGAGTTCGCGTGCTGGGAGGTCGACAACGACGCCCTCGCCGCCGAGCTGGGCTAGCCGGTGGGCTATCCTGTGGTGTGATGTGTCGAGATTGCGGAGGGATTTTGTGAGTGTTCTCGTCGTAGGGATGTCGCATCACTCGGCACCTGTGACGCTGCTCGAGCAGCTGAGTATGGATGACACCGTCCAAAACTCGACGACGACAGCGCTGATCAGCCGGCCTTCCTTGACGGAAGCCATGATCATTTCCACGTGCAACCGCCTCGAGGTCTACACGGTGACCAACTCCTTCCACAGCGGTGTCGAGGACGTCCTCGGGGTGCTCTCCGAGGTCTCCGGCGTCCCAGAGGCAGAGCTGCGCACCTACCTGTACGTGCGCTACGCCGACGCCGCGGCCGAGCACATGATGACGGTCGCCGCGGGCCTTGACTCGATGGTGGTGGGCGAGCAACAAATCATCGGCCAGGTCCGCAGCAGCTACCAGGACGCCGCTGAGCGCGGCACCGTTGGACCCGGTCTGCACTCACTGGCGCAGTCGGCACTGCACGCCGGCAAGCGCGTGCACTCCGAAACAGCCATCGATGATGCGGGGGCGTCCATGGTTACGCTCGCGCTTGAGCAGGCCATGGAGTTGATGGGGGTAGACACCCTGCGCGGAAAGTCGGCGCTTGTCCTCGGCGCGGGTGCAATGGCGTCGCTGTCAGCAACCCACCTGGGCAGGCTCGGGGTGGACAACCTTGTCATTGCGAACCGTTCCCGCGAGCGCGCCGAGCGCCTCGCCTCCCACTCCCGCGAGGCAGGCGTGGCTGCGGAGGTTGTGGACTTCGCCGACCGCGCCGGTGCCCTGGCGCGGGTGGACATCGCAGTTTCCGCCACCGCGAGCGGTGGGTTCACCATCACCCCGGAAGACATCGACGGGCCTGTTACCCTGGCGGATCTGTCGCTGCCACGCGATATCGACGACGCGGTCGCACTGCGCCCGGGCGTCAACCTGGTCAACATCGAGTTCCTCCACAAACAGCTGATGGAGGGCGATTCCGCCGACAGCCAGGCACACCGCGCGGCCTCCGCGATCGTCGCGGAGGAACTTCAGGCGTTCAGCTCGCAGCAGCGCGTTCGCGAGGTCGGCCCCGCCGTGGCGCAGTTGCGCCGCGCCGCCAACGAGGTCACTGAGTCCGAGCTCGAACGGCTGCGCTCCCGGGTGCCCACCCTCGGCGAGGAGGAGTTCGAGGCCGTCTCCAGGACCGTCCACCGTGTTGTGGACAAGCTGCTGCACACCCCGACGGTGAAGATCAAGGAGCTGGCGGCACACTCCGAGACCGTCAGCGTTGAAACCGCGCTGGAGGAGTTATTCGGCCTGGGCCGATCCTCTGTGGCGGTTGATGCCTCCCGCCTGCCCACGCGCGACGAAATCTCTAAGGAGACGTAAATGCTGAAGATCGGTACCCGCGGCTCCAACCTGGCCACGACACAGTCGGGGCACGTCCGCGACGCAATTGCCGCCACCGGCCACGACGCGGAGCTGTCCATTGTCACTACCGCCGGCGACATCTCGACCGCGCCTGTCGAGCGCATCGGCGTCGGAGTGTTTACCTCGGCGCTGCGCGACGCGCTTTACGCCGGTGAAGTGGATATCGCCGTGCACTCCTTCAAGGACCTGCCCAGCGCGTACGAGCCACGCACGCACCTGATTGTGCCGCGCCGCGAGAACTGCCGCGAGGCGCTCATCGCCCGCGACGGGCTCACCCTCGCGCAGCTGCCCGAAGGTGCGCGCGTGGGCACCTCCGCACCTCGGCGCGTGTCTCAGCTGCGCGCACTGCGCCCCGACCTGGACATTCGCCCGTTGCGTGGCAACATCGAGACCCGCATGGGCTACGTCACCGACGGCGAACTCGACGCGGTGATGCTCGCCTTCGCGGGCCTGTCTCGCGCCGGCTACGGCGAGCGCGCAACAGAGGTTTTCGAGCCCTCTGTCTTCATGCCCGCGCCCGCCCAGGGAGCGCTGGCAGTGGAGTGCCGCGTCGACGATTCCGAAACGCGCGCCGTGATCGACCAGCTCGTCGATCCGACGGCCACGATTTGTGCGGCGGCTGAGCGCCAGATCTTAGCGACGCTTCAGGCCGGTTGCACTGCCCCGGTGGCCAGCTACGCGGAGTTCGACGGGCAGACGATTGTCCTGCGCGGCGGCGTCTTCGCCCCGGACGGGTCTGCCCAGTTTGTCGAGACAGCCTCCGGCGCCGACCCCGCGGAGGTGGGCCACGCCGTGGCCGCGCAACTGCTCGAGCGCGGCGCGGGGAAGTATCTGACCTAACCCGTGTTTTTGTTTCCGTGTTTTTGTTTCGGGGTCAGTTCACTTTAAGGTGTATCTAGCATACGGCGGATCGGCCCTGGCACACCGGGGCCGAATTCTTCGCGCCTCGCCCATCAGGGGTTAGCACCTGGGGCGAGTGTGTGGGATCTGTGCCTGGAGACGGTGCCTGTAAAGAGGTCGTCTCCGGTGCGCGTTTCCGGGCCGGTTTTACCGCGGCCATCCACCGACGTATCATGCCTTCATCGACGCCATGAGAAAAGACTCTGAATGACTAAGCCCTCGCACACGTCCCGGCCGGGAAAGGTTATCTTCGTCGGCGCAGGTCCGGGTAACCCCGATCTGCTCACCGTCCGTGCACGTGAGGTGATGGAAACCAACTTTATCGCGCTCGTTGAGCCGGCCGTCCTTCAGGGTGTGCGAACTGTCGTCGCTGCGAAGCTGCCGGTTCCGCCGGAAAAGATCAAGGCCGCCACCGAGCTCTACGAGCAGATGTGCGCCGAAGCAAAAGCCGCCGGCGCGCGCCGCCGCCCGCCGCGTCCTGCTGATCCCACAGCTGCTGAGATCGAGGAGCTAGACCTAGGCGCGGAGGAGGCGCTGGAAGCGTTCCGCGACGCCCTCGACCGTGCCGCCGAGGCAGTCGAGCGCGGCCACGCCACCGACGCCGACGTGCTGCGCATTGTCAGCGGCAACCCGCTGACCCGCGACGCCGTGATGGCGGAGATTTCCGCCGTCGCCGCCGCCGGCCTCGAGTTCCATGTCGTGCCTGGCATGTCGCTGCCCTCGACGGTGCCCTCCTTCGCCGGTATCGCCCTGGGCTCGACCTACACCGAGACGGACCTGTCCAACGACAACGTGGACTGGGACCAGCTCGCGGCCGCGCCGCAGCCGCTGGTGTTCCAAGCCGTTGCCGAACAGCTCGACACCATCTCCGCGGAGCTCATGCAGCGCGGCTTTTCCGGATCCACCCCGCTGACCGTGACGGTCAACGGCACCACCCGTCTGCAGCGCACATTCGACGCGACGCTGGAAACTGTGGGCAAGATCGATGCCGATTTGGGTGGCGAGCTCGTGGTGACCGTCGGCACGGCTGTCGACGACCGCACGAAGTACTCCTGGTGGGAGAATCGCTCCCTCTATGGTTGGCGCGTCCTCGTGCCGCGCGCCAAGGAGCAAGCCGGTGACATGAATGCGCGCCTGAGCTCCTACGGTGCGATCCCGCAGTCGGTGCCGACGATCTCGATGGAGCCGCCGCGCAACCCCGCCCAGCTGGACCGCGCGATCAAGGGCATTGTCGAGGGCCGCTACCAGTGGGTTGTTTTCACCTCCGTCAACGCGGTCAATGCCGTGTGGGAGAAGTTCGAAGAGCTCGGACTCGACGCGCGCGCCTTCGCTGGGGTGCACCTGGCGGCGGTGGGCACCAAGACCGCGGACGCTCTGCGCGCCCACGGTATGTTCCCCGAGCTCGTGCCGCACCGCACGAAGCAGAATGCGGCGGGCGTGGTGGAGAACTTCCCGGAGTACGTCGAGGATATCGACCCCGTCTCCCGGGTCCTTCTGCCGCGCGCCGACCTCGGCACGGATGTGCTTGTCGACGGCCTCGTGGACAAGGGCTGGGAGGTCGACGACGTCGTGGCCTACCGCACCGTGCGCGCCGCACCGCCCGCGCCCGAGGTCCGCGACATGATCAAGACCGGCGGGTTCGACGCGGTGTGCTTCACGTCTGCTTCGACGGTGAAGAACCTCGTCGGTATCGCCGGCAAGCCGCACCAGCGCACCATCATCGCCTGCATCGGCCCGATGACCGAGGCCGAGGCGCGTGAGCAGGGCCTGCGCGTGGACGTCACCCCCGAGGTCGCGGACGTGCCCTCGCTTGTCGACGCCCTCGCGGCCCACGTCGCCTCCCTGCGGGCCGCCGGCCAGCTGCCGCCGCCGCGTAAGAAGCGTCGTACCCGCCGCCGCGCCACTGAAGAGGAGTAGGAAGGCGCGGTCAGGTCGGGCTCGTCGCGGAGATGTTTTCCGGTGTCGGGGCTACGTCTTAGTATGGGGGTCGTGTCTTCCTACGAATTGCCCCGCCGCCCGCGGCGCCTGCGCCAGAACCCCGTGATGCGCGCGTTTACGGCGGAGACCCGCCTCAACCCCGCCGACTTCATCCTTCCGTTGTTCGTCGCTGACGGGATCAGCGAGAAGCGCGAGATCTCCTCGATGCCTGGCCAGTACCAGCACACGTTGGACTCGTTAAAGCAGATCAGCCACGAGGCGCTCGAGGCCGGTGTGCGCTGCGTCGACTTGTTCGGGGTGCCGCTGCCCGAGGACAAGGACGCAGAAGGTTCTGTCGCGTGGGCGTCAGACGGCATCCTCAACCGCGCGCTGCGCGCGTTGCGCGAGGAGGTCGGCAACGACCTGCTCATCATGGCGGATACCTGCCTCGACGAGTTCACCGACCACGGCCACTGCGGGCTTGTCGGCACCGACAAGCACGGCAACGCCGTCGTGCTTAACGACGCCACCTTGGACCTCTACGCCCGCATGGCGGTCGCCGAGGCCGAGGCGGGCGCGCACATTGTGAGCCCGTCCGGGATGATGGACGGCCAAATTGCCGTGATCCGCGCAGCACTCGACCAGGCTGGCTTTGAGGACGTGGCGATTATGGCTTACTCCGCGAAGTACGCCTCGGCCTTCTACGGACCGTTCCGCGACGCGGTGGGTTCCACTCTGACGGGGGACCGCCGCACCTACCAGCAGGATCCGGCGAATGTACGCGAGTCTCTCCTCGAAGCTCAGCTCGACGTGGAAGAGGGCGCGGACTTCATCATGGTCAAGCCCGCGATGCCGTACCTCGACGTGCTCTCCCGCGTGGCCGAGGCCTCCCCGGTCCCCGTCGCGGCTTACCAAGTCTCCGGGGAGTACGCGATGCTGCATGCCGCCGCCCGCAACGGCTGGCTCGACCTCGAGGCCACCATGATGGAGTCGCTGACCTCGATCAAGCGTGCGGGGGCGGACCAGATTCTGACCTACTTCGCCATCGACGCGGCAAGGCGGATCGGATGACGCAGCTCCCGCCGCCTAATCGGTCCAGCCAGCCGTCCGCGCCGGGAGGTGCCCCGAAGCACTTGGGCAAGCTGCCGGAGGCTGTGCGCCTGATGGTGCTCACACTCTCGGCGATGTTGACCGCGGAGTTGATCCACCAGTTCCTTACTGCCGCGGCCGTCCTGATCGACCCGAGCGCACTGCGCGAAAGCGCCCGCGACGCGGCCCGGGGTTCGGCTGAGCAGATCAGCGACGCGATGATCACGATGACGGTTTACAGCTCGGTGGCGCTGATGCTGGTCTTCCAAGTCGCCGTCGTCGGCCTGCTCGCTTTCGCCGTGCGCGCGGTCGCACGCCAATCGGCGTGGTCGAGTCGCGCGCTGCGCCTGCTGCAGTTCTTCGCGCTGTTTTTCTCTCTGCGCATGCTCGCGCTGTTCATCATGACTCCCGACTCTGCCACCGTTCCGGTCGCGCTCTACGCGGTCGATGGGGTGGTGCAGATCCTTGCAGGTGTCGCCGGTGTCGTGGCCTTCCTCTACTCTATGCAGGACGACGTCCAGAAATACGCGCGCCAGCCCGACAGTCGAGGCCCGCGGCACGACGAGCAAGGCAGGTAGGCATTCATGGCCGGTATGTACCCGACGATGGTCGCAGATCCCAACGACCCGAACCGGCGCCACACCGCCGCGTCCGGCGATGGGTGGCCGCCCGCTCTGCGCAACGGCTATCGCCTTGCACTCGTCGTCGCCGTGCTCATGCTGGTGAGCGGGATGATGGCGCTTGCTGGGGGCTTTCCAGACGGCGCCGACGAGGCGTTCCGCGAGCCGTTTATGCGCAACATGCGCGTTGCCGCCGGAGGCAACATCGTGCTCGGAGTTGCCATCGCCTCCTGCGCGGCGTTTCTCGAGCGCGGCTCGATCACCGCCCGCCGGTGGCTTGCCGGATTCGCGGCGGCCGCGATTTTTCTCAACATCGCGGCGTTTATCCTCCAGGTGACAAGCTGGGCGTCCTTTATCATCGCAGCGGCGTTGGCTATCACCATGCTGTTGGTGTTCCGGCCCGCAGCTAACGCATACATGGACCGGAAGAATTCGCTGTGGAACGGGATTGAGTAGGTGCCCCACAGAAAACGTGACGTCCACCTGGACGAATGCATCGCCGCGGCCCGTTCGGCCGCGAAGCACGCCGGGTTCGACCCGGACGGCCCGCTTGAAGGGGGCAGGTCGTTTCGCCCCAACCGCTCCTACGCCTTCGAGCTCAGCGGCCTGGAGGACGCCCCGCAGGTCCAGGAGATCGAGGACGCGCTCGAACGCATCGACGGTGTCAGCGCCAGGCTGGTCTACCCCTCCGCCACTGCGTGGGTGACCACCTCCGAGGCTGTGGATCCCCGGCAACTTATCGAGGTCATCGAGGGCTTCGGGGTCCGCGCGCGAATGACAGATTCCACCGTGCACCGCCGCGCGCTCGGCCGCCACGCCGCGGAGCACCCGTCGCCGCGCCGCGGAACCCGCGGGATGACCGGCAAGATGCGCCGCCAGCGCCGCGACATCGAGGCCAACTTGGTGCGCGACCGCGCTGCCGGGTTCTTGCGCGGTGAGCCGGAACATGTCCCCTCCAGCCAGATGGACGTGTTGTTCACGGCCCGTGACATGGTGACGCCGCTGCGCATGTGGGTGGCGATCTTGTTGACCATCCCGGTGCTCGTGCTCAGCTACGTGACGCAGCTGCAGTTCGACGGGTGGCAGTGGGTCTGCCTTGGCCTGGCGACCCCGGTTGCGTGGTGGTGCGCCTTCCCGTTCCACCGTGCCATGGCGGGCGGCGTGCGTCGCGGCATGTCCGCGCTTGATGGGGCGAGCTCGATCGCGATCATTGCGTCCTACCTGTGGTCGCTGTTCGCGCTGCTGTTGACGTCGACAGGCGAGATCGGCTGGCACTCGACTGGCGGATGGTTGTCGAGCCACCACGCCGGGGGAATGAAGGTGTTTTTCGACGTCGCCTGTGGCGTGACCGCGTTGCTGCTGGTGGGGAGGTACAACTCCACGCGGGTGCGCTCCTACCTCCTGCAGGATATGGAGGCGCACCGCCCCGACCCGGCGAGCGAGTTCATGGTCACGCGCCGCAGCCGCGCCAGCGACCAGATCGTGGAGGAAAAGCTCCCGGTCGCCGAGATCAACCGCGGTTACGACGTCAAAATTAACCAGGGCGACATCATCCCAGTCGACGGCGATGTTGTGGGCGGGTCCTGCCTGTTGCAGCGCCCGCTTATCGACGCCCGCGAGCCCCTCGCGGCCAAAGTCGGCACCCGCGTCTACGCCGGGTCCGTCGTGGAGAAAGGCAGCATCAAGGTGCGCGTCGTGCGCACCGGGCATGCGACACGGTGGTCCGCGGTCAACAGCTGGGTCGAGAACGCCTCGATGCGTGAGAACATGGCGACGATGCTCTCGACCCGCAGCGCCGGGCTGCTCATCCCCGCCGCGTACTTCATCGCGCTGTTCGACTTCGGCCTGTGGTTCCTCATTACCGGCAACTACAACATGGCGTTCTCCACGGCCGTGTCCATCCTCGCCGTCGTTGCCCCCGTGGCGCTCGCCATCTCCCCGGCGGTGGCCATCCGCCTAGGCATCGAGGCCGCCGCGCGCAACGGCATCATGCTTCGCGACGGCGAAACATTCCGCGGCCTGGAAAACACCGACACCATCGTGTTCAACCGCGTCGGCGCCCTGGTCACCCCGGAGATGACGGTCGAAACGGTCACCCCCGCAGACGGAGAGGACCCCGACATGGTGCTGCGCATCGCCGCGGCCCTGTCCATGGAATCGCCGCACCCGCTGGGCAAAGCGCTCGTCAAGGCGGCTCGAGAGGCGCGAGACACCCGCAACCGTGATGCCTCGACACCGGTGTGGATTGAAGTCAGCAACACCGACGTCAGCGCCGAGGGCGATTTCACAGCCCGCGTGACCCTCACCTTCGAAGACGAGCCGGGGGAGGAGCACACCGAATCCTTCGAGGCGAGGCTGTGGCGTCCCATCAACCTGTCCAGCTTGCGGGGACGGCTCGCCGTGGCTGCCACTGCTGGTGGCGCGCCCGTGATCGTGCGCTGGAAGGGCAAAGACAGGGGAGTGATCACGCTCTACGATCCGCCGAAACCGGATGCGATTGTGGCCGTCGAAAAGCTTGAAGAGATGGGCGTGGAGACGGTCATGCTGACCCGTGACATCTACCCGGTTGCGCGTCGCTTCGCTGACTACCTTGGTGTCTCCAGCGTGTTGGCGGGAATCTCCTCGCACAACAAACCGATCGCTGTGCGCGCCCTGCGCAGCCAGGGAGCGACCGTGACGATGGTCGGCGACCACTCTGTTGTCGATTCGCTCAAAGGCGCGGACGTGGGCATCCTTTATGCCACCGAGGAGTCCGAAGAATCGGTCGACGCGCGACTGAGCACAGTCGAGGACTCGGTCGAGGTCGTCCTGCTTCGCGACGACGTCACAGCCGTGCCGCAGCTCATCGAACTCGCGCGGCGCGTCAGCCGGATCATCGACTCCAACATGGTGTTCGCCTGGCTCTACAACGTGGCGGCCATCATCCTGGCAGTGGCCGGTTTCCTCCCACCGGTCGGAGCGACGCTGCTCATGCTGGGCAGCTCCATGTACATCGAGCTGCGCTCGGTCCGCGCCCGCCGGTTCCCCACCTGATTTAGCGCTTGTCCCGGGCGGTAGGCTTGAGCGCATGACTAGACGCGACCTGGGCCACGCCCCCCTCCTCGAAGCAGCGCGGGGACAGACCCCGTCCCGCACCCCGGTGTGGTTCATGCGCCAGGCCGGCCGTTCCCTACCGGAGTACCGGAAGGTTCGCGAAGGCATCTCCATGCTGGACTCCTGTTTCATGCCCGAGCTGCTGGCCGAAATCACGCTGCAGCCGGTGCGCCGCCACGACGTGGACGCCGCGATCCTGTTCTCCGACATCGTCGTCCCGCTCAAGGCAGCAGGCGTCGACGTCGAGATCGTGCCCGGCCGGGGCCCCGTGATGGCGAAGGCGATTCGGACTGCGGCGGACGTCGATAAGCTCCCCGTGCTCGAACACGACGTCGACGAGGTGGCCAAGGGCATCGAGATCATCACCGGCGAGCTGACCGAGCGTCAGGCGCTCATCGGCTTCGTCGGCGCGCCGTTTACCCTGGCCAGCTACCTCGTCGAGGGCGGGCCGAGCAAAAACCACGAGACGACCAAGGCCATGATGCACGGCGACCCGGACACGTGGCACCGCCTCATGCGCCGCCTCGTGCCCACGATCATTACCTTCCTGCGCACCCAGGTCAACGCCGGCATCGACGCGATGCAGCTGTTCGACTCCTGGGCCGGCTTCCTCACCGAGGCCGACTACCGCGAGCACGTCCTGCCGTACTCCACCGAGATCCTCGACTCCGTCGCAGGAGAAATCCCGCGCATCCACTTCGGCGTGTCCACCGGGGAGCTCCTCGGAGCGATGAGCGAAGCCGGATCCGAGGTCATGGGCGTCGACTGGCGCGTGCCTCTCGACGCCGCAGCGAAGCGCTTCTCCTCCCCACGCGTCCTCCAAGGCAACCTCGACCCGGCGATGCTTTTCGCTGGTGAGGACGTTGTCCGCTCCGAGGTTGAGCGCATCAAGGGTGAGGCTGCGCGCGCAATCGCCGCCGGCGACGCCACCGGCCACATCTTCAACCTTGGCCACGGCGTGCTGCCGACAACCGACGCCGACGCCATCACCGAAGCCGTCCGCATCATCCACGAGGAGACCTACTAGATGAACATCGCCATCATCGGCGCCGGCCTCGCCGGACTGACCGCCGCCTACGAGCTGCGCGACTCCGGCCACAGCGTCGACGTCTACGAGGCCACCGAGCGCCTCGGCGGGAAGCTGCACACCGTCTCGTTCGAAGCCGGTCCGACCGACATGGGAGCCGAAGCATTCATGGCGCGCCGCCGCGACGCCGTCGAGTTCTTCACCGAACTCGGCCTCGCCGACTCGCTTCGCGAACCCTCCGGACTCGGTTCCCTGGTCTACGTCGACGGCGAGTGCCGCGCCCTGCCCCGGGGCGGTGTCATGGGCATCCCGTCGTCGTCTGAAGGCGTGGCCCACCTCGTCTCTGCCGAAACAGCGGCGCGTATCGACGCCGAAAAAGACCAGCCCGGGTTCGATTGGGAAATCGGTGGCGACATGAACGTCGGCGCTCTCGTCCGCGCGCGCTACGGCGACGACGTGGTGGACAACATCGTCTCCGCACTCCTCGGTGGGGTGTACTCCTGCAGCGCCGACGACCTCGGCATCCGCGCGACCGTCCCGCAGCTCGCCGTCGAATTTGACCGCCTGGCCGCCGACGGGCCGGTGCACCTGTCCACCGCCGTGGCCAACCTCGAAGCAGCACGCTCCGCCCTGCCCACCGGGCAAGGCGCCGTCTTCAACGCCTTCAAGGACGGCTACCAGGAGGTATACGAGACCCTCGCCGAGAAGTCCGGCGCCGACATCTACGTCGACTCCTTCATCTCCGGGCTGGTCCGCAACGACGCCGGCTACACTCTGACCGGCGGCGAGGACACCGTCTACGACCGCGTCATCCTCGCCGTGCCCGCACCGACCGCCGCGCTGCTGCTCAAGGGCGTTGCTCCCGCCGCCGCCGAGGTTTTGAAGACAGTCAAGCTCGCCGACTCGGTCGTTGTGGGCATGCGCTTTGCTACCGACGAAGGCCTGCCGGCGAACTCCGGAGTCCTCGTTGGAAGCGGTGCCCAGGACGTCCGAGCGAAGGCGTTTACGCTCTCCTCCCGGAAGTGGCCCCACCTCGCCGAGCGCGGCGGCGCCCTGGTGCGCGCCAGCTTCGGCCGGTTCGGCGATACCATCGCGGTGCGCGCCTCCGAGGACGACCTCGTGGACTGGGCACTTGATGACCTGCACACCATCACCGGCTTCGACGGCCGCGCCGCCGGCCTCGAGGAAATCTACGTCCAACGCTGGTTCGGCGGCCTGCCCCGCTACAACGAGACCCACCTCGCCACCGTCGCTGAGGTCGAGCGCGAGTTGGCAGACGTACCGGGGCTGTCCGTGACCGGGGCGTGGGTCGGAGGCGTGGGTGTGCCAGCCGTCATCGCGCACGCCCGCGGGGTCGCCCGGGAGGCGTAGGGGGTCGGGTGGTTTTCGGGCCTGTTTTGGGTTAGATGCTCGTCCCGTCCCAGGCGTAACAGGGAAATGACGAGCATTTAGGCGGTTTTCGGGGTGGAATCGGGTCTGTTTTGGTCTACATGCTCGTCCCGCCCCACGCGTAACACGGAAATAACGAGCATGTAGGTGTTCTCGGGCTTCTTTCGGGGTAGATGCTCGTCCGGTCACACGCGTCACAGCCTCGCTCCGGAATGACGAGCATGTAGGGGGCTTCGGGACGAGACTGGGCCGGCGTCGTCCTACTTGCTCGTTCCGTCCCAGGCGTAACAGGGAAATGACGAGCATTTAGGCGGTTTTCGGGGTGGAATCGGGTCTGTTTTGGTCTACATGCTCGTCCCGCCCCACGCGTAACACGGAAATAACGAGCATGTAGGGGCTAAGAGGAGAAATCCGCCCCAACTAGCCCCGTCCACAAGCCACACAAGCCACTCACGCCACACACGCCCCACCCGCCACCGCGCGCCGGGTGGTAGTGTCCCAACCCATGTCAAGCTCCATCCCCGGCCACGAACCCGGCCATGAACCCGGCCACGAACCCGGCCACAAAACACCGGACACAACCGAACCGGACACAACCGCAACCACCACCGACCGCACAGACAAGGAGTGGTGGGAGGAGGACGGCCTGCCTTGGAAGACTAAGCCGACGAGGGCTGATTACTGGTGCCTCGGCTGGTTCGTGTTCGCGGGGCTGTTCGGTTTGGCGATGATCCCGCTGCGTGCCTGGCTGCTTGGTTTGGATCCGCCGTTGATGCTGGCGTTGACGGGGTCGCGGATTGGTGCGGCGTCGACAGGCGCGCTCGCGGCGGTGGGGGAGGCCGACAACTGGCTCGGCTACATGCTGATCGGCTCGCTGGTGGCGATCAAGTTCGACTGGATTTACTGGTGGGCCGGCAAGCTATGGGGCCGGGGCATTCTGGATGTGCAGGCGGGGCAGTCGAAGCAGGCGGCGCGCAATATCGCGCGGGCGGAGAAGTGGGCTGTCAAGCTTGGGTGGCTGGGCATTTTGCTGGCGTATGTGCCGATTCCGCTGCCGATTGCGCTGGTGGTGTTTGTGCTGGCGGGTATGACGGGGATGAAGCTGTGGAAGTTCATAGTGTTGGACTTCGTGGCGAAGACGTTGTGGTCGCTGGGGTACTTCGCGCTGGGGTGGTCGATAGGCGAGCCGGTCGTGTTTGTGCTCGAGCAGTATGCGCGCGTGGCGGGGTGGATTGCGATCGCGCTGGTTGTCGTCGTGGTTGTCACGGCCAGCCGCAACAAGTCGAAGAAGTAGGCGGCCTGACGGATGCCCTAAGATGGCGGACTATGAGTGAGCACGTACCCACGTCCGGAAACGTCGCACGATCCGCCGAGTTGTTCGCCCGCGCCCAGCGGGTCATCCCGGGTGGGGTGAACTCGCCCGTCCGCGCCTTTGGTTCGGTAGGTGGCCAGACGAGGTTCATCGCCGAGGCTCATGGGAGCACGCTTATCGACGTCGACGGCAACGCCTACGTCGACCTCGTCAACTCCTGGGGCCCGATGCTGCACGGTAATGCCCACCCGCAGATCCGGGAGGCCGTGGAGAAGGCGCTGGCCAACGGCCTGTCCTTCGGCGCTCCCACGGAGGCGGAGGTCGACCTCGCCCAGATGATCATCGACCGCACCTCTGTAGAGGAGGTTCGCATGGTCAACTCCGGCACGGAGGCCACGATGAGCGCGGTGCGCTTGGCGCGCGGGTTCACGGGCCGGTCGAAGGTCGTGAAGTTCGACGGCTGCTACCACGGCCATGTTGATGCCCTCCTGGCGTCGGCAGGCTCGGGGCTCGCCACGTTCTCCCTGCCCGATTCCCCGGGAGTGACCGGCGCCCAGGCAGCCGACACGATTGTGGTGCCGTACAACGACATCGCCGCCGTGGGGAAGGCGTTCGCCGAGAACCCCGGCGAGATCGCCTGCGTGATTGCTGAGGCCGCCGCGGGCAACATGGGCACCGTCGCCCCCGAGGACAACTTCAACCAGAAGCTCAAGGACCTGGCGCACGCCAACGGCGCGCTGCTCATCCTCGACGAGGTCATGACGGGCTTCCGCACCTCCTACTCCGGCTGGTACGGGGTGGATGGCGTCGCGGGTGACCTGACCACCTTCGGCAAGGTCGTCTCCGGCGGGCTGCCGGCTGCGGCGTTCGGCGGACGTCGCGACATTATGGAGAAGCTCGCGCCCAACGGGCCGGTCTACCAGGCGGGCACGCTGTCGGGTAACCCGGTGGCCATGGCCACCGGCATGGCGTCGCTGACGCTGGCCGAGGAGTCCGTCTACCCGGTGCTGATGCGCAACGCCGACCGCCTCGCGGGCCTGATCAGCGACGCGCTGGCGAAGGAGGGCGTGGCGCACCACATCCAGCGCGCCGCGACGATGCTGTCCGTGCGCTTCGCCGAGGGGCAGGGGAGCAACTTCGACGACATGAAGGCCGCGGACACCTTCCGCTACGCCCCGTTCTTCCACGCCTTGCTGGACAACGGCGTCTACGCCCCACCGAGTGCGTTCGAGACGTGGTTCGTCTCCACCGCGTTGACGGACGACGACTTCTCCAGGATCGAGGCCGCGTTGGTCCCGGCCGCGCGCGCCGCCGCGCAGGCGGAGGCCGGCCAGTGACGCGCACAATCGTTCACCTGGTCCGCCACGGCGAAGTTTTCAACCCGAAGAAGATTCTCTACGGGCGTATGCCTGGCTACCACTTGTCGTCGAGAGGCGAGTCCATGGCCGCCGCGACCGCGCGCTTCTTCGAGGGCCGCGACGTAACTTATCTGGCGGCGAGCCCGCTCGAGCGCGCCCAGGAGACGGCCCGGCCGATCGCCGAGGTCACCGGCCTAGAGATCGACACGTGCGAGGGCATCATCGAGGCAGGCAACACCTTCGAGGGGCTGCGCACCAAGGGGCTGCGCTCCCAGCTGCTTAACCCGATCCGGTGGCGCCACATGAAAAACCCGCTGACCCCAAGTTGGGGGGAGGCCTACGCGGACATTCTGGAGCGGATGATGGCGGCAGCAAAGGATGCCCGGGCGAAGGCTGAGGGACACGAGGCTGTGCTGGTCAGCCACCAGCTGCCGATCGTGACGGTGCAGCGCTTCGTCCAGGGCAAGCCGTTGGCGCACATGGGCCGCGACTGCGACCTGGCGAGTGTCACCTCGCTTGTGTTCAACGGTGATGTTGTAGTGGACTGGTCGTACACCCGACCCGCCAAGGACATTTAAATGCGTAGATTCATCGCGGCGTCCGCCGCAGGGCTCATGGCCGCCGGTCTGCTCACCGCCTGTGGCTCCGGGGATACGGGGGAGACGTTTTCCTTCCACTCCCCGGGAGGCCAGGTGGAGATCTTCTACGACGAGGCCGACCGTTTGCCCCTCGATAATTTCAGCGGTGAGTCCCTCATGGAACCGGGGGAGCAGATCCAGCTGTCCGACTTCGCCGGCCAGATCGTCGTGCTCAACGCCTGGGGCCAGTGGTGCGCCCCGTGCCGTGCTGAGGTCGACGACCTCGAGGCGACCCAGGAGAAGCTGCAAGAAACCGGTGTCGGCACGGTGCTGGGCATCAACGTGCGCGACTACAACCCGGAGATCGCCCGGGACTTCGTCACGGACAACGGGGTGACCTACCCCTCGATCTACGACCCGCCGTTCAAGACCGCCGCCTACCTCGGCGGTGTGCCGAGCTCCGTCATTCCGACCACCGTCATCCTGGACAAGCAGCACCGCCCGGCAGCGGTGTTCCTGCGCGAGGTGACCGCCGACGATCTGCTGGCGGTGACCGACAGGCTGGCCGAGGAGGCGGCGTAGATGGGCGAGCTGTTTTCCAACCTAGTCACGACCGGCCCGCTGCTGCTCGGCATTCTCGCCGCAGCCCTTGCCGGACTGGTCTCTTTCGCTTCCCCTTGCGTCGTCCCGCTCGTGCCCGGGTACATGTCGTATCTCACCGGCACCGTCGGCGGCGAGCTCGAGTACGGGGAGAAGGGCCCGCGCGTGGGCAAGAAGCGCCAGTGGGCGGTGGTCAGCGCCGCAGGCCTGTTCATCGCCGGTTTCACGGTTGTGTTCCTCTTAGCCACCGTGTCGGTCTTCGGGATGATCAGCCTCATCACGCTCAATGCGGACACGCTCATGCGCGTCGGCGGCGTGGTGACAATTCTCATGGGCCTGGTCTTCCTCGGGTTGGTTCCGGCCCTGCAGCGTGATACCCGCATGCAGCCGAAGCGCTGGACCACGTGGGTGGGAGCGCCCCTGCTCGGCGGGGTGTTCGCCCTCGGGTGGACGCCGTGCCTGGGGCCCACGCTGGCGGCGGTGATTTCGGTGTCGGTGGGCTCGGATGGGTTCACCGCCGCCCGCGGGATCATGCTGGTTACGGCGTACTGCCTGGGGCTTGGCCTGCCTTTCCTCCTGTTGGCGCTCGGCTCGGCGCGCGCGGTGGCGGGCATCGATTTCCTGCGCCGGCACACCCGCACCATCCAGATCATCGGAGGCATCCTCATGATCGTGGTCGGCTTGCTGCTGCTGACGGGCGTGTGGAACTACTTCATCGGCTGGACCCGCCAGCTCACCGTCGGTTTCGGCTCCACGATCATCTAGCCGTGTCTCCTCACGGCACGCGCGCCTCCCGCACGCACGACGACTACACCAAGGAGCACTGATGGGCACCGTCGCGACATGGCTGCGCCGCACCTGGCACTGGCTGACCAGCATGCGCACTGCGCTGGCACTGCTGTTTCTCCTCGCGCTCGCCTCCATCCCGGGGGCGCTTTTGCCGCAGCGTTCGGTGAGCGCAACGCTTGTCGACGACTTCCTCGCCGCGAACCCCACCATGGGGCCGATCTACGACAGGCTCGAGCTTTTCGACGTCTTCGGCTCCACCTGGTTCATTGCCATCGTCACGATGCTGATGATCTCGCTGATCGGCTGCATCATCCCGCGTTCGATTGACCACTGGCGCGCCTACCGCGCGAAGCCGACGCGCGCGCCGAAATACCTCGCCCGCATGCCGATGCATGCTGAAGGGGTCGTGGACGGCGGGCTGGTGGACGTCGAGAAGCGAGTGCGCGGGCAGCTGAAGCGCTGGCACGTCGCGGCCTACGAGCCGGGTGAGGACCGCGCGGGCGTGTACTCGCTGTCGGCCGAGAAGGGCTACACGCGCGAGCTGATGAACCTGCTGTTCCACATCGGCTTAGTCGGCATGATCGTGGCGTTTACCGCGGGCCGGATGATCTACTACGAAGGCCAGGTCATCGTGGTGACCAACTCCGAGTCAGAGTATGCGGTCCCTGTCGAGCAGTCGCGCGAGTTCTGCAATACCTCCCCGGCCAACTTCGACATCTTCCGGGCCGGCCCGCTTTTCGACGGCACCGGGCTGACCCCCTTCTGCTTTGAGGCACACACCTTCGAGGCGGACTACCTCAACAACGGCCAGGCCAACGAGTTCCGTTCCGCCATCTCCTACACCGACGACCTCACCACTGACCGCTCCGAGTGGGAGGACACCACCCTGCGGGTCAACCACCCGCTGCGCATCAGCGGCGACCGCGTCTACCTGCAAGGCCACGGTTTTGCCCCGCAGATCACCGTGACGTGGCCGAACGGGGAGTCGCGCACCCAGCTGCTGCAGTTCCGCCCGACGGACGTGCAGAACTTCCTATCCTCCGGCGTCATGCGCTTCGACCCGCCGGCGGGCATGTACCCGGATCTGACCGAGCGCCGCGAGAACCAGATCGCCGTCGAGGGCGTGTTTGCACCCACCGCGCAGTGGACCGGCCCGAACGCCGACATGCTGCAGTCGAGCTTTCCGTCCATGACGGATCCGGCGATGGCCGTGGACGTCTACCAGGGCGACGCGGGCCTGGACACCGGGCGCCCGCAGAACATCTTCGTGTTGGACCAGTCGCTCATCGCGGACGGCCGGTTGCAGAAGATCGACCGCGTCAACCTCACCCCGGGGCAGGACGTCACGCTCGACAACGGCGTGTCCATCCGCTTCGATGGCGCCGCAGAGTTTGCTAACTACCAGATCTCGCGCGACCCGACGCAACTGTGGTCGCTGGCGACGACCCTGCTTATGCTCGGCGCGCTCATCGGCTCGCTGACCATCAAGCGCCGCCGCATCTGGGTGCGGCTCTCTCCAGTAGACGGTGGCACGCACGTCGAACTCGCCGGCCTGGCGCGCACCGACCGCGCCGGCTGGGGTGCCGAGTTCGAGGAGATCGCCGACCGGATCCTTGGCGGGGTTGCTCCGGATGAAGACGATCCCGGCAACGAAGTCGACGACCTCGGATAAAACGCGCGCCCGTACCTGCGGCAACGGCTGCGGACGCGCCCGCGGGGGCCTTGGCTCCCATCTGATGGGTGGGGTAGGTTAACCCCTATGCTTGTGAACTCCACCATGGCGGACCTGTCTGATCTGACGTTCCGCACGGCGTTTGTCATCTACATCGTGGGCATGCTGATGTCCTGCATCTACTACGGGCGGATGTTTGGAGTGATCGACATGCGCCGCCAGCGCGAGGCGACCCGCGCAGAACGCCCCAAGGTGGCAGTCGGCGCCGGTGGGGGTTCCACGGTTGTGCCCGAGGCGACTGACGCTGGAGACGGCCTGGCTGCAGGGGAAGAAGCGGAGTACCAGTCCCGCGTGGAGGGTGCGCGCAAGTGGGCGGGCATGACCCAGGCACTTGTGTGGTTCGGAATCCTGCTGCACCTCGTCGCCGTGATCACCCGTGGCCTGGGCGCGCGGCGCTTCCCCCTGGGCAACCTCTACGAGTACATCCTGATGATGACGCTGGTGATCATGGTTGTGGCCGCGATCGTCATCCAGCGTAAGAAGTGGTACTCGATCTACCCGTGGCTGCTCGCACCGATGATCGTGGCCATGTACCTCAACGGGACGGTGTTCCACATGCAGGCCGCACCCGTGGTCCCGGCATTGCAGTCCTACTGGCTGCCGGTCCACGTCTCCTCCGTCTCCGTGGGCGCGTCCATCGGTATCGTCTCCGGTATCTTCTCCCTGCTGTACCTGCTGCGCATGTGGCAGCCGCGCGGCGAGGAGCAGGGATTCTTCGGCACCCTGATCAAGCCTCTGCCCGCGGCGAAGACCTTGGACCAGCTCGCCTACAAGACCGCGATTATCACCCTGCCGCTCTACGGCATCGGCATCATGCTCGGTGCGATCTGGGCCGAGGTCGCCTGGGGCCGGCCCTGGGGCTGGGACGCCAAGGAAACGGTCTCTCTGATTACGTGGATCCTCTACGCCGCCTACCTTCACGCCCGCGCCACAGCCGGATGGAAGAACTCCAAGGCCGCATGGATCAACGTCTTTGCGCTGGCGGTAACGATTTTCAATATGACATATGTCAACACAGTGATTGCCGGGCTACATTCCTACGCCGGACTGAACTAGAGTCATAGCTCATGAAGGTGCTTATCACTGGTGGTGCGGGTTTTATCGGTTCGACTGTGGCCTCGTGCTGCGCGGACGCAGGTATCACCCCGGTCATCCTGGACGACTACTCAACGGGCCTGCGAGTCTTCGCGGAGCGCTTCGACCACTACGAGGGCGACATCGCCGACGTGGAGTTGGTCAACCGCATCGTCGATGAGCACCCCGACATCGACGCGGTGGTGCACTGCGCGGCCAAGATCGTGGTCCCGGAGTCCGTAGAAAAGCCGCTGGAGTACTACGACACCAACGTGGGCAAGGCCATAACGCTGCTCGAGACGCTCTCCGCCCGCGGTATCCGCACATTCCTGCTGAGCTCGACGGCGGCGATGTACGAGCCGGACCCCGACTTCATGGTGGACGAGGACAGCGTGCTCAACCCGGGGAGCCCGTACGCGGCGTCGAAGTGGATGCTCGAGCGGGTGCTTGCCGACGCCGTCGCGGCCGGCCGAATCCGCGCCATCGCACTGCGCTACTTCAACCCGATCGGTGCCGACCCGCAGATGCGCTCGGGCCTGCAGAACCCGGCCCCGAGCCACGCCCTAGGCAAGATGATCACCGCCCACCGCGCCGGCGAGACGTTCACCGTCACCGGCACTGACTGGCCCACGCGCGACGGCTCCGGATTACGTGATTACATCCACGTCTGGGACCTCGCCCGCGCCCACGTGGCAGCGCTCCAGGCCGATCTTGCTGACTACGAAGTCATCAACCTCGGAACCGGCACTGGCACCACCGTTTTTGAACTGACGGAGGCGGTCAGTGAGGCAACGGGGACGCCGCTCGACGTCGCGGGAGCACCGCGCCGCGACGGGGACGTCGCGGGCTCGGCGGCGCGCATCGATAAGGCGCGCAAGGTGCTCGGGTGGGAACCCGAGTTCAGTATCGCCGAGGGTGTCCGCCACGCCCTCGACTGGGCACAGCGCCTGCCCGCAGTTCTCGAGCGGGAGAACGAGCTCAAGGCCGGGGCGTAATGGCCGCGTCCGGGCCGCGCAATAAGGCGGGCAAGCCCGCTAGCGAGGACCCGATCCTCATTGCGCTTGGGGAGGAGGTGGCGCGCACGCGCCGCGAGGCCGGGCGCCTCCAACAGGAAGTCGCCGAGGCAGCTGGCGTGTCGCGCTCGACGCTGCACACCATCGAACACGGCGGCGCCGGTGTGCGCTGGGAAAAGGTCGTCGCCGTTGCCACCGCGCTCGGGTTGACCGTCTCATTCACTAGCCGCGGCTAGCGCCGGTTAGCTCGCAGGGTCGTCCCCACTGCGGCGCCTGCGCCGCTCCTCTTCTTCCTTCGCGCGGCGCTCCGCCTCTTCGCGGGCTCGGCGCTCCTTGAAGCGCTGCTTCTCAATGTTCCACAGGAAGTCTTCGTCGTCATCCGGGCCCTTGATCGCGGGCGGATCGGCGGCGGCGTTCTTCGACTGGTTGAGGCGTTTGGAGCTCCCCGGGCCGAATGCGCGCCACATCAAGTAGACAGCCAGGATTACCAACGCGAGCAGCAGAATTCTTCCCATGAAACCCAACATACTGTTTAGGGCCCGCCACGTTGCGTGAGTAGGGTGGACAACTGTGAATCAGCAGCAAACCCCCAGCCCATCTGCCCCAGATGTTGACCCGGGCGTGCGTGCCCGCGCGAACAAGGCCGTCGCACTCTACGGCCTTTACCGCTTGCTCCTGTTTATTGCGCTGACGGTGGTGATCCAGGCTCTTGCGATCCTCATTGGGGCCCCGGTTCCGCTGATCATGTCCGCGCTCCTCGCGCTTCTCGTCGCGTTCCCCCTGTCGATGTTCCTGTTTACCCGCCAGCGGCTCGAAGCTAACGCTGCGATCGCGCAGTGGAAAGAGCAGCGAGACGCCCGCAAGGCCTGGATCCAGGGCGAGCTCGCCGAGCGCTAAAAGGTCACCAGGTCGGAGAATCCCCACGCCAGGACCATGGCGGTCACCAGCGACCATGCCAGCATTGCCCGGCCGTTGATGCCCAACACGGGGATGAGGTCGGCCCCGGCGGCGCCGCGCAGCACCTTGAGGATCGAGGCGACAGCCAGCGGCAGTGCCGCGAGTCCGAACAGCGCGGGCAGGTAGATAACTCCCAGAATCAGCGACACCGCGAACGGGGTGAGCGTGAGCGCCGTAAAGAGGCGGCGTGCGCGGGTGTCGCCCAGCCTGACAGCCAGGGTGCGCTTGCCCGCTTGGGTGTCCGTCGGGATGTCGCGGATGTTGTTGGCCAGGTTCACTGATGCCGAGATGGCGCCGATGGCGATGGCGCACAGGAGGCCGACGGTGGTGGCGTAGCCGGACTGGGTGAACTCGGTGCCCAGCACGGCAACCAGCCCGAAAAAGACGAAAACCGCGACCTCGCCGAGCCCGGAGTAACCGTAAGGATTCTTCCCGCCGGTGTAGAACCAGGCCGCGGCGATACACAGCGCGCCGACGAGCACGAGCCACCACGCGCCCGCGATGACGGACAGGATGATTCCGAACAGGGCTGCCACGGCAAAGGCAATGAACGCAGCCGCCTTGACGTGCTCAGGCGCGGCCAGGCGCGAGGCGGTCAGGCGGGTCGGGCCGGTGCGCTCGTCGTCCGTGCCACGGATCCCGTCGGAATAGTCGTTGGCGAAGTTGACGCCGACAATCAGCGCCCACGCGACAACCAAAGCCAGGAAGGCGCGGCCGAGGTGCGCCCCGCCGTAGAACGCCGCGGCTCCTGTACCAGCGAAAACAGGGGCGATCGCGTTGGGCCAGGTGTGGGGGCGGGAGGCCTGGAACCAGTCGCGCAACGTTGCGGGGGAAGCGTCGGTCATGCGCACTATCATGCCCGCAAATACCCACCCGGGCGAGTTGCCCCGCTAAAGTTGTCCGGCATGTGGGTCGACTACGCAGCGCGCCAGGTGCTGGGTTCTGTGGGGGCGTTTGTCCGTGCCCCCCGCCTTCGGGTTGCCGCGCGCCAGTCTCAGAACTTCTTTCCCGCCACGGGTGAGACGGTGATTTCTTTAACGACCCATGGAAAAAGGATCACCTCCGCCGTGGTGGCGATCTCCTCGCTGCTCGTGGGCACGCAACGGGTTCCGGTGCACCTCTGGCTGGACGTGGCGGACTACGACTCCGCCTGGCCGAAGGGCCTAAACGCGCTGGTGGAGCGCGGTCTGCAGGTGCATTGTTCGGACGGTGCGTACGGCCCGCACACGAAGTACTACGGCACGTTCCAGCGCTTCGCGGGAACCGGCACGCGCGTGGTCACCGTCGACGACGACATGATCTACCCGCGCTGGTTTTTGGAGAAGCTGCTCAACTCTGCGCAGGCGGATCCCGGGTGCGTCGTGGCTTACCGCGCACACGAGATCACGATGGTTCGCGGCCGCATCGCCCCGTACCGGCAGTGGAAGACCGTGCGCGACACCGAACCCTCCCACCGCCACTTCGCCACGGGGGTTTCGGGCGTGGCGTACCCGGCGTCGATGGTGGATTACGTCGCCGCGGAGGGCACGTCGTTTCTCGAGCACGCCCCCCAAGCTGACGACGTCTGGCTCAACGCCTGTGCGCTTCGCTCAGGCCACCCGGTGCGCCAGGTGTTCCCGCACCCGCGCGAGTTCTCGCTCGTGCCGGGCTCCCAGTCCGTGGCATTGGTGCGCGCCAACCTACGCGGCGGCAACGACCTCCAGATTGCGAACACGTACACCGCTGCCGACGAGCGCGCACTCAACGCCAGCGTCCACGCCTGACGGGGCCATCAACCGCGCCTGGGGTAAAGCTAGAGGAAAAGATCGCGCACGGCGGGGCGATTGACCTTCCCCGGGCCGAGCAGAGGCAGGGACGCAAGCGGCTTGATCTCTTTGGGCACCTGCCACCGCGGCAGGTCGTCGAGAGCGCTGAGGATATCGGTGATGCTCGCCGGACCCGTGTAGGCGGCGCAGATGCGCTCGCCGAAGCGCTCGTCCGGAACGCCGACGACGGTGGCAGCGTCAACCCCTTCGACACCGAGGATGGTTGACTCCAGCACCTCCGGGTGCAGCTTGAGACCGCCGGAGATGATGACGTTGTCGAGTCGGCCGCGGATGTCCAGGGTGTCGCCGTCAAGCGCGCCCGCATCGGAGGTGGCGAACCATCCGGTGTCGGCAAATGCCTCGTGGTCGGGGGCGTTGCGGTAGCCGCGCGCGATCATCGGCCCGCCGATGTGGATGCGTCCGCCGCGGATCTCAATCTTCGCGCCGGGGACGGGTCGGCCGTCGTACACGCAGCCGCTGGCAGTTTCAGAGCAACCGTAGGACGTCACCACGTTGATGCGCAGTTTTGCCGCGGAGTCCAGCAAACGGGGGCTGGGTGCTGCGCCACCGACGAGGATGGCGGTGTAGGCGCGCAGCGCTTCGATCCCGTCGAGGGTGGAGATAGCCTTGGTTAGCTGCAGCGGGCTCATTGAGGTGTAGCAGCGCTCCCCACTAGCCGCGAGACGATGGGTTTTTGCCACGAACTCGGCGACATCGAAGCCGTGGGTCAAATCAACGAACTCCGGCTCCACGCCCGCGACCATGCTGCGCACCAGAACTTGGATGCCCGCAATGTACGCGGCGGACATGGCCATCATCCACTGGCCCGCGCCGCCGAGCTGTTGGTGGGTGGCGTCCGCGCTAGAGATCAGGTTTGCCGCGGTGAGCTCGGCGCCCTTCGGTATGCCCGTGGACCCAGAGGTGGAAACCACCAGTGCTACTTCGGAGTCGATAGGCTCACCGACGCCCTGGGTGGTACGCAGCAGCGCAGCCCGGGTGGGGTCGTTCGCAGGCACCGGCAGCAGCGAGCGCGCCCCGGTCAGCGCTTCTTCGAGATCAGGCATGATCGCCAGGGGATTCGCTGGGTCTACCGGCAGGATTTCGAGGATGTTCGTTGACACAGTGTTCAAGGGTAGTTCACAGGGGCAGTCGCAACGGCGTGCACGGGCCGGAAGGTTCACGAAGCCGGGCTTGTGTATCCCTTACTATCTTGTTTATCTTCTACTGTTCCGCTGGCAAAAACATCCACCACGGCATGTTCTCTCAGGTACTCGCGCATATACGGCAGTTCGAAGTCGACCAAACCGTATCCCGCGCTTGCAATAATTTCTGCGTCAATCAGTCGGCGGCGATAGTTGCCCGCGTACTGGGGATTCACCCCGAGCCTCTGGGCGATATTCGCCATTGCTGAGGGGCCGTCATCGACAGCCATTGCGGCCAAAAAAGTCCGGTCAACATCCGACAGGTCCGCCAATGCTGGTTCGTGAACGAGCTGGCCAAGCTTCCGCGTAGCAACGGCGCTTCCACCTTCGACCGATTCCACGGTGATGGTAGTGCCAACCCTCCGCTTGAAGCACTGCTGCCCGATGAGCTGAATCATGAAGGGGTATCCGCTACATGCTGCGACAGCTGAATCAAGCGCCTTCGGTTCCCACGAGACACCGGCGGACTCTGCAGGTTTGGACAATGCGGTGCGCACATCTCCATCCCCAATGAGTCCAAGATCGATTCTGTTTGCTCGGCGCAGGAAGGTTACGGGGTTTTCCCCTTCAGCACTAGCGAGCAGCGGCCGGACAGACTGGGGGATGCCGGCCATAGCGACGGCGATGTTGCGGTTTTCTCTCACCAAGTGCTGAACGGTGGTGCCGAACTCGATGACCTCCTCACGCCGGTGGTAGTGAAGTTCATCGAGCGTAATGAGGATACCGGTGGGGTCTTGACCCAAGTGGTTGTCCACTTCCTCCTGCCATGAGAGGAAGTCAGTCAACGCTGAGCGGAGGGTCACAGATGGTTGGTGCTGTACCTCCTCAGTGAATTGCACTCCGCCAATGGCTGGAACGCTCAGCCCGGTGAGCTTCCGCTTGTGGGTGCGTAGCGCATCTGAAGTGAGTCGAAAAAGCGAATCAATGATGCGCTGCGAAAATCCGACCGTCGCGGTCTCTGAGATAACCCACCACGCCCGGGACCTAGCCTCGTCCTCGAACGCGTTGAGGAGGACGGTCTTGCCGACACCACGAAGTCCCGTGATGAGGGAGATGCGCTCATGGGTGCCCGGGCCGTCGTCAAGCGCAGCGGCGAAATCCTCGATTTCAGCCGTGCGCCCGGCGAGGTACGGGGGAGTGGATCCAAGGGTGGCCCGAAACGGGTTGCTGGTGGGACGCATGACTCGCAGTCTACCGGGCTTATGTATCCCTTACTATCTTGTTTATCTTGTTTATCTTCTGGCCCGGGCCCCTGGTTCGTCCTTAGTAGTAGTAGGGGAACTCGTCCCACTTAGGATCGCGCTTCTCCAGGAAGGAGTCGCGGCCCTCGACGGCCTCGTCGGTCATGTACGCCAGGCGGGTGGCCTCGCCGGCGAAAACCTGCTGGCCCATGAGTCCGTCATCGGTGAGGTTGAAGGCGAACTTCAGCATGCGCTGAGCAGTGGGGGACTTGCCGTTGATCTCACGGGCGACCTGGATGGCCTCCTGTTCGAGCTCGCCGTGGTCGGCGACGATGTTGACCGCCCCCATGCGCTGCATGTCCTCGGCCGAGTACGTACGCCCGAGGAAGAAGATCTCGCGGGCGAATTTCTGGCCGACCATTTTGGCCAGGTACGCGGAGCCGTAGCCGGCGTCGAAGGATCCGACGTCGGCGTCGGTCTGCTTGAAGCGCGCCTCCTGCCGCGAGGCAATGGTCAGGTCGCACACCACGTGCAGGGAGTGCCCGCCGCCGGCAGCCCAGCCGTTGACCACCGCGATGACCACCTTGGGCATGGTGCGGATCAGGCGCTGCACCTCGAGGATGTGCAGGCGCCCGCCCTCGGCCTTGACGCGGGCCTCGTCGACATCGCCTGAGTCGGTGGCGTACTGGTAGCCGGAGCGGCCGCGGATGCGCTGGTCACCGCCGGAGCAGAACGCCCAACCGCCGTCCTTTTCGCTCGGCCCGTTGCCGGTGAGCAGGATGGTGCCCACGGTGGGGTCGCGGCGGGCGTCGTCAAGCGCGCGGTAAAGCTCGTCGACGGTGTGGGGGCGAAACGCGTTGCGCACCTCGGGGCGGTTAAAGGCGATGCGCGCGATACCGTTGGCGCGGCCGCCGCCATTGTGGCGGTGGTACGTGATGTCGGTGAAGTCAAGGCCGTCGACGACGTCCCACTGGGACGGGTCAAAGGGCTGCTCGGTGGAGTAACTCATGCAGCTCATCCTACGTGTCGCCAATTTCACAACACATATGTAAGAAAAAGGCATCTTAGGTATTGCTTACCTCAATCGCCGAGGCATAGGATTTCGGCATGCGCTTGTCCAGTATCCCTTGCCCCACGGTTTTGTCGCTGCTCGACATCCCTGTTGGTGCGCACGCCGTGATCAGCAACAATACGGCAGACCTCATCGTCGCCCGCCGCCTGCGAGAGCTCGGTCTGCGCCCCGGTGCGCACGTGACCGTCGTGCAGAAGACCTCCGGCGGAGGCCGCGTGGTGCGCGTGGGCAACACCCGCTACGCCCTGGGCAAGCCGGCGCTGCGCTCCATCGAAGTTGACGCGGCCTGATGGGCGACAACACCTTTGCTGCCGCGCCCTCGTGCCGCTGCGAGGATCCCGGCCTTGTCGCCGCCCCGCCGCACTCTCCGGTTATCGCGCTGATCGGCGCGCCGAACGCCGGTAAATCCACGCTTTTTAACGCGCTGACCGGCGCGCGGGTGAAGATGGGCAACTGGCCTGGCACCTCCGTCGAGGTCGCTCGCGGCCTGTGGCGCGCCGGGCGCGACTACTCGGTGATCGATTTCCCCGGCGCGTACTCCTTCGATCCGGTCAGCCCCGACGAGGCGCTCACGCGCGAGCTTGTGCTCGAGAGGCCCGTCGATCAGCGCCCGGACCTCATCATCGTTGCGGTCGACGCATCCAACATCGCGCGCGGGCTCTACCTCGCGGCGCAGGCCGCGGAGCACCCGTACCGTGTGGTGGTCGCGCTCACCAAGTCCGACGTGGCCACCAGCCAGGGCCTCGAGCTCGACGCGGAAGCACTTGCGTCCGAGCTCGGCATCCCCGTGGTTGAGGTCGATCCGCGCCGACGCCACCTCGGCACCCTCGCACGGGTGGTGGACGAGGAGCTGGGCCGCGAGCCGCGCACCCTGCGCCCAGTGACCGAGACCGATCAGTTCGCGCTTGCCGACGCCCGCTTCGCATGGGTGGACAGCGCCGTGACTGCCGCAACGCTTCGCGACGAACCCCGCACCACCCTCACCGAGAAAGTCGACCGCGTGGTGCTGCACCCCGTCGCGGGCCCCGCCGTCTTCCTCGCCGCCATGTGGTGCGTCTTCCAGATCACCACCACGGTTGCTGCACCCCTGCAAGACGGGCTGGATGCGTTCTTCGCCGGCCCGGTCTCCGCGGCGGCGGAGCGCGTCCTTCCCGACATCTCCTGGCTGCGCGGGCTGATCGTCGACGGACTCATCGGCGGCGTCGGCATGGTCTTGACCTTCGTTCCGCTCATGGCGCTGATGTTTCTGTGCCTGGCGGTGCTGGAGGACTCCGGCTACATGGCGCGCGCAGCAGTTGTGGCCGACCGCGTCATGCGCGCGATCGGACTGCCGGGCAAGGCGTTCATCCCGCTCATCGTGGGGTTCGGTTGCAACGTGCCGGCGATCTCGGCCACGCGCGTCCTCGGCGATCCGCGCCAGCGCCTCATGACGGCGCTGCTGGTGCCGTTTACCTCCTGCACCGCGCGCCTGACGGTCTACGTCATGCTCGCGGCGACGTTCTTCCCGCAGCACGCGGGCTCGGTGGTGTTCACCATGTACGTGGTGTCAATCCTGCTGGTGGTCCTCGCTGGGTTGATCATGCGCAACACCCTGTGGCGCTCGATGGGCTCGGATCCACTGGTCATCGACCTGCCCGCCTACCAGTGGCCGGTGCCGCGCATCGCGCTGTCCGTCATGTGGATCCGCCTGCGCGGGTTCCTTCAGACCGCGGGCAAAATCATCGTTGCCACCGTCATCGTGGTGTGGGCGCTGCAGTCCACCCCCGCGCCGGGCATCGCTGACACCGGCACGAGCTTCGGCGAGGTCGCCCCCGAGGATTCGGTCTTCGGCGCCGTCTCCGGCGCGGTGGCCCCGGTCTTCGAGCCAGCAGGCTTCGGCACGTGGTCGCTGACCGGGCCGCTTGTCACCGGTTTCGTGGCTAAGGAAGCTGTGATCTCAAGCTGGGCGCAGACGTACTCGCTGCACGATCCCTCCGCGGAATCCCCGGAGGAGCAGGGTAAGTCCGCGCTGGCGGAATCCATCCGCGCCGACTTCGATCGCGCATCCGGCGGCAACGCGATTGCTGCGGTGTGGGCGTTCATGGTCTTCCTACTGTCGTACACGCCGTGTGTGGCCACCCTTGCGGCGCAGCGCCGCGAGATCGGCATGAAGTGGACGCTGTTCGGCGTTGCCCTGCAGCTCAGCGTGGCCTGGGTACTAGCCGTCGCCACGTTCCAGGTGCTCAAGGTGGTGCTGTAGATGGGTCCCATGTCCGCCGTCATGAATGAGATCCGCGCCGGTGCCGCAGGCCGCGGAGTCATCGCGCAGCGCACTGGTCTGAATCGCTCAACTGTCGACGCCGTCATCGAACGCCTCGAGGCGATGGGCCAGCTGCGCCGCGAAGGGCTCAACGCCTCATGCGCCGCTGGGGGCTGCGGCGCCTGCCCCTCCAACGGGGTGTGCTCGATCCAGCAGGGGCCGGTGGCGCTGGTGCTCGGCACGCAGCCGGGGCTCCGACGGTCTCGCAACTAGCCTTGAGGCATGATCCCAGCCCTCGACGACATTCTCGACCGCGCCCACGTAGTCGCGCTTCCCATGGCGGTGACGTTTCGCGGCATCACCACGCGCGAGGCGTTGCTCATCCACGGCCCTGCAGGCTGGGGTGAGTTCTCACCCTTCGTCGAGTACGGCACCGAAGAGTCCGCTACCTGGCTCGCCGCGGGGATTGAGGCAGCTTTCGTCGGCCTGCCCGAGGCACACGGCTGGGTGGACGTCAACGGGACGGTTCCCGCAGTACCCGCAGCTCAGATCCCTGAGGTGCTCGAGCGCTACCCGGGGGTGGGCACCTTCAAGATCAAGGTGGCGGAGAAGGGGCAGACGCTTGACGACGACATCGCCCGCGTCACCGCCGTCCGCCACGCGCGCCCGGACGCCACCCTGCGTGTGGACGCCAACCGGGGCTGGACTGTCGAACAGGCCGTGGCCGCCGCAAACGCTCTGGGGGAGCTGGAGTACATCGAGCAGCCCTGCGCCACCGTCGAAGAACTCGCGCAGGTGCGGCGGTGCACCACCACGCCGATCGCGGCGGATGAATCCATCCGGCGCGCTGCCGACCCGTACCGCGTGGTGGAGGCTGACGCGGCGGATGTGGGCGTCGTCAAGCCTGCCCCTCTGGGCGGGGTGCGCGCGCTGGTGGCGATGGGGGAGAAGCTCGGCCTGTCGCTCACGGTGGCCAGCGCCCTCGACACTGCGGTGGGCATCGACGCTGGGCTGGTCGCGGCGAAGCTGACGGGGTCACGGGCGGCGGGGCTGGCTACCCAACGGCTCTTCATCGAGGACGTGGCCACCCCGCGTGAGTTGCGTGAAGGGTGCCTCGAAATCACACGCACGATTCCGGACCCCGAGCGACTCCACGGCCTGCGTGCCTCGGAGCAGTGCCGCCAGTGGTGGTTCGAGCGAGTGCGCGCGTGCTACCCCTACCTCCAGCGAGATGGGGCTGCTGCGAGCACGGAACAGGGCTAGGGTCGTTTTGTGGTGTGGGTGCGGTCACATAAAATAAGATGCTTAGCCCCCCCTGACCGTTTTGAGTAAGGAATCATCGTGTCAACCCCCGTGACTCACCCATCAGGTCGCCTCTCTGAGGGCGACCTTGCCACAGCCCCGGAACCGAAGGAGTGGCGCCGCCAAGCAATCGGCATCGTCGCCGGCATCCTCCTGGCTCTGCTCGTCTACTTCATCTTCCCCGCAGGGGCCGGTGACACCGTAGCCAACTCCTCCGGCGCGAAGCCGGATACGATCTACGACGCCGATACGATGCGCATCGTCGCAGCGGCCACCGTCCTCATGGCGGTGTGGTGGATGACCGAGGCGATCCCGCTCGCGGCCACCGCGCTCATCCCCATCGCGCTCTTCCCGCTGGCGGCAGTCGCGCCGTTTAGCGCCGTGGCCGGCCCGTACGCGTCCTCCACCATCTTCTTGTTCATGGGTGGATTCCTCATGGCACTTGGTCTGCAGCGGTGGAACCTGCACCGTCGCCTCGCGCTCATGGTGGTCAGCCTCGTGGGAACCAGCCCGAAGCGCATCATCCTCGGTTTCATGATCGCCACCGGATTTATGTCCATGTGGGTGTCGAACACCGCGACCGCAGTGGTCATGCTCCCGATCGGTGTGTCGGTGCTCAAGCTCACCGCCGACACCGTCGGCGGTATGGAGAAGCAGAAGAAGTTCGCCACCGCGCTCATGCTTGCCATCGCCTACGCCGCCTCGATCGGTTCGCTCGGCACCTTGATCGGAACCCCGCCGAACGCCCTGCTCGCCGGCTACATGCGTGAGGCCCACGGCATCACCATCGGCTTCGGCGAGTGGATGCTCGTGGGCATGCCCGTCGCCGTGCTGTTCACCTTCATCGCGTGGCTCGTGCTGGTCACCGTGTTCCCGCCCGAGGTCGACGAGATCCCGGGTGGACGCGAGCTCATTCGCGATGAGATCCGCCAGCTCGGCCCCTGGACCTTCCCACAGATCGCGGTGGGCACCATCTTCCTACTCGCGGCCTTGTCGTGGATCTTTATTCCGCTCGGTCACGACTACTTCGGCTGGACCTTCCCCTACGACGACGCCGTCGTGGGCATCATCGCCGGCCTTTTGATGTTCCTCCTGCCCGCGCGCAAGGACGGCACCCGCATCCTCGACTGGAAGACGGCCAACGAGCTGCCGTGGGACGTGCTCCTGCTCTTCGGTGGTGGCCTGTCCCTGTCCGCGATGTTCACCCAGACCGGCCTGTCCCTGTGGATCGGTGAGGCTGCCAAGGGTCTGTCGGCCCTGCCGACCTTCCTGCTCATCATGGCCGTAGCCGCACTGGTGCTGGGCTTGACCGAGCTGACCTCCAACACGGCGACCGCCGCGACCTTCCTGCCGATCATGGGCGGTGTCGCCGTCGGCATCGGCCTGACCGAGGCCACCGAGATGAACGTGATGCTGCTGGCCATCCCCGTCGCACTGTCCGCAACCTGCGCCTTCATGCTCCCGGTGGCAACCCCGCCGAACGCGATTGCGTACTCCTCCGGATACGTCACCATGGGCGAGATGCTCAAGGGTGGCTTCTGGCTCAACCTCATCGCCCTCGTGCTCATCACGCTGGCGACCTACTTCATCGCAGTGCCCGTCTTCGGACTCGTGCTCTAGGCGCTCACGCGGCTCCCGAACCCAACACTCGAGCCCTCAGCCCCCCTCGGTGCCAACGCATCGGCAGCGGGCTGAGGGCTCGCGGGGTTTCCGGGCGGCGGCGCGCTACCCTGTCTGCATGAGCTCCAACAATGACGACACCCGCCAGTTCGGGTTCGAGCCCGGCTCCGGTGCGCAGCCGCCGCGCCGAGAGCGCCCCCGGCAGTACTTCCCGGATCCGACCCACCAGCAGCGGCCGCAGTACACCCAGGCGCAGGGGGCGTGGGAGCAGCCCGCCAGCGGCACCGGCTACGCGCAGGGCTACGACCAGAACTACGGCCAGAACTACGCCCCGAGCTACAGGGAACCCTCCCGGGGGTCGTCCAGCGGGGCGGCGATGGCGCTCGGCATCATCGCGGCACTTGCCACCATTGCCGCCGTGGTGTTCATGTTCCTTTGGCGCGGTGCGGCCAACGAGGCCAACCGCACGCCCGAGACAGTCACCGTGACTCAGACGCAGCAGCAGACCATCACAGAGACGACGACGCAGCGTCGTCTGGGCAACCCCTTCGACCGCGGCAACGATGGCGAGGTGCCGGCACCGGTGCTGCCCAGCGAGCTTCCCACCGCCGTTCCGACTGAGCTGCCGCCGGTCGACGGTGAAATCGGCGACTTTGTCGACGGGATCCTGGGCGATCTGCTCCAGGGCGGACAGTGAGGGTGGCCATGACAGATTCTTCCTTCGATATCGCAACAGCAATCGCGGATGTGCTCGCGCGAAACGTCACCGACGTCGTGCTGTGTCCGGGCTCGCGCAACTCCCCGCTGGCGTACGCGCTCCTGGCGCGCGAGGACCTGCGCGTGCACGTGCGCATCGACGAACGCTCCGCAGCGTTTACCGCCCTCGGCCTGGCGCGGGTGCAGCGCCGCCACGTCGCGGTGGTGATGACCTCTGGAACCGCGGTGGCCAACACGATGCCGGCCATGGTGGAGGCGCACATGTCGCACACCCCTATCGCCGTAGTCAGTGCCGACCGGCCCTCCCGAATGCTCGGCACCGGGGCGTCGCAGACCATCTGGCAGCAGGGACTTTTCGGTCGTTACTGCACCACACAGCACGTGGAGAGCATTGCAGACGTGGATGCCTTAAGCTTCGCCGCGGACCAGGTCCACATCAACGTCGCGCTCGACACTCCGCTCGTGCCTGATGAACTGCCCCGCAGAGCGGGCCAGGCGGGACGGGCACCTGTCGGGCCGGGACGCCTCGACACCGCGCCGGCGTGGGTCGACCACGGCAGCGTCGACGTCGACCTGGAGCGCGACACCCTCGTCATCGCCGGTGACGAAGCCTGGGACGTGCCCGGGCTGGAGTACGTGCCCACGATCGCCGAGCCGACCGCTCCCACCCCGTTCCACCAGGTGCACCCCCTGGCCGCGCGTTTCTTCGTACAGAGCGAGGTGGCCATCAGCCACGACGGCGGGGATTTCTCCGCCTCCACCAAGCCGGAGCAGATCATCGTGGTGGGGCACCCCACCCTGCACCGCGAGGTGATGTCGCTGCTGGCGGATCCGGACATCGAGGTCATCGGCCTCAGCCGCACCGAGACCTTCACCGGTCACCCCACGCGCACCGGATCGCGGGTCAACGCCACCGGCCAGCCGCGCGATTCGTGGCTGAAGATCTGCGAGGCCGCCGGCGAGGTCGGCGCCCAAACGGTGCGCGACGCGCTCGCTGACGCCGCGTTCGGTTTCACCGGGCTCCACGTCGCGGCCGCGGTGGCGGACACGCTTGGGGTGGGCGACACTCTCGTGCTGGGGGCGTCGAACCCGGTGCGCGACGCGAGCTACGCCGGCCTGCCTTTCGACGGGGTGGCCACCTACAGCGCCCGCGGCGCGGCAGGAATCGACGGCACCGTCTCGCAGGCGGTCGGCGTCGCGCTCGCGGTGCAGGCGCTGCACCCGGACGAGATTCGCGCACCCCGCACCGTGGCGTTGCTCGGGGACCTGACGTTCCTGCACGACATCAACGGCCTGCTCATCGGCCCTGGCGAGCGTCGCCCGGGCAACCTCACGATCGTCGTGGCCAACGATGACGGCGGCGGTATCTTCGAAACCCTCGAGGTCGGGGCCGACAGCGTGCGCGGGGACTTTGAGCGGGCGTTTGGCACGCCGCATGGGGTGGACGTCGAAAAGCTTGCGGGTGCCCACGACGTGGCCTACCACCGCGCGGAGACGCTGACCGAGTTGCAGGAGCTGCTCGTCGAGACCACCGCGAACCCCGAGCCCGTCACCGTCATCGAGGCCCGCACCACCCGCGCCACCCGGCGCGAGCTGGCGCAGCGGCTGAAGAAGTAGCGCGACTGTGGTGTCGAAGCGCCGCGTCGTGCAGGCGATCATGTTCCTCTACGTCTGCGCCATGCTGGGGGCGGTGGCGATGGTGGCGGGCCCTGCGATCAATGACGCCCGCATCATGTCCGACCCGGGGCGCGGCCTTGCCACGGTCACGGACGTGAGCCCGGTTCGCACCTCGGTCGACTACCAGGATGAGACGGGTTTGTACCACTCGCCGCGCTACGGGCTGCTCTATCCCACAGGCCTGGCGGTGGGCCAGCGCGTGTGGGTGACCTACGCGAAGTCCGACCCCGACCTGGTGAAGGTGGAGGGGCGCGGCTGGGCCCTCGCGATCGTGCCGGCGCTGTCCGTCGCAGCCGTGTCCACCGTGGTTGCCGGAGCTGCCTTGTTCGCTGTGAGCCGCTCCCGGCCGGCTCGCGATCGCGGTGGCAAAGTTGCTGTAGCGTAAAAGAGAATTCACCCAGATTTTCCGTTCCATGCATTCCTCATTTGAGCTGGTGTGAGAGGTTACGAACATGCGTGTCGCCATCGTTGCCGAATCCTTCCTCCCCAACGTCAACGGAGTAACGAACTCGGTACTCCGTGTACTGGAGCACCTCCATGCCGAGGGCCACGAGGCCATCGTGGTCGCCCCCGGCGCCCGGGACTTCCAGGAGGAGATCCCGGAGTATCTCGGTTTCGAGATCGTCCGCGTGCCCACGGTGATGGTTCCGCTGATTGATTCGCTGCCCATCGGTGTGCCCACCGGCGTGGTGATCAGCGCGTTGGCGGACTTCAACCCCGACGTCGTCCACTTGGCCAGCCCCTTTGTGCTTGGGGGAGCGGGCGCGTTCGCGGCGCTGCAGATGGGTGTGCCCGCGGTCGCGCTCTACCAGACAGACGTGGCGGGTTTCGCCACCCAGTACCAGCTCTCCGTGTTGTCCCACATGGCGTGGGAGTGGGCCCGCACTATCCACAACCATTGCGAACTGACCCTCGCCCCGTCGTCGGAGACGATCCGCGAGCTTGAGTCGCACGGCATTCACAACGTCCACCACTGGGGCCGCGGCGTCGACACCGAGCTGTTCGACCCGGCCAAGCGCTCGGAGATGCTGCGCTGCCAGTGGGACCCGACCGGCCGGAAGAAGATCGTCGGCTTCGTCGGACGCCTCGCCGCGGAAAAGGGCGTGCACCGTCTCGCAGTACTCGCCTCTGACCCGAACATTCAGCTGGTCATCGTCGGCGACGGCCCGGAGCGCCCGGTACTCCAGGAACTCATGCCCATCGCCGTGTTCACCGGCGCGCTCGGCGGCACCCAGCTCGCCCGCGCCTACGCCAGCCTGGACCTGTTTGTCCACACCGGCGAGTTCGAAACCTTCTGCCAGGCCATCCAGGAGGCCCAGGCCAGCGGGGTGCCCACCATCGGGCCGCGAGCCGGAGGCCCGATTGACCTCATCCAAGAGGGCTACAACGGGCTGCTTCTCGACGTCGACAGGTTCACGCAGCAACTTCCCGACGCCGTGGGCTACCTGCTTGACGACGTCCGCCATGACGAGCTGTGCCGCAACGCCCGAGAATCCGTCGCGGACAAAACCTGGCCCGCCCTGTGCGCACAGCTGCTCGACTACTACGACGTGGCGATCCGCAACTACGACCGCGGCTCGGTAACCATCCTCGGCCGCCGCTTCGCGGTGCCCGCCTGGGTGCAGAAAACCGCCGGGCGTGCCCGGGGAGCGCTGCCACGCGCGTCGCGCAGCGCCTGAGCAGGCCAGTGGGGCAGTGGGTCAGTGCGGCAGCGACCTGTAGGCTAGGCACTCATGGCCAAGGCAGACCTGGATAAAAAGCCCTTCGACGTCGCGGGGATGTTCGACGCGGTGGGCAAGAAGTACGACATCACCAACACCATCTTGTCCTTCGGTCTGGACAAGTACTGGCGCCGTCGCGCTCGCGAGCGCCTGGGGCTCACCCCCGGCGAAAAGGCGTTGGACTTGGCTGCCGGCACTGCGGTGTCCACCATTGAGCTGACCAAGTCGGGCGCGTGGGTTGTTGCCTGCGACTTCTCCCAGGGCATGCTGGCTGCCGGGCGCGACAGGGATGTGCCCAAGGTTGTCGGCGACGCGATGCACTTGCCGTTTGCCGACGAGACGTTCGACGCCGTGACCATCTCCTACGGTTTGCGCAACGTCTACGACTTCGAGGTCGGCCTGCGCGAGATGGCTCGGGTGACCAAACCCGGCGGGCGACTGCTCGTCAACGAGTTCTCCACGCCTGTCATCCCGGTGTTTCGCGGCGTGTACAAGAACTACCTGCCCTACGCTCTGCCGCGTTTGGCGAAGGTGTTCTCCTCCAACCCGGAGGCCTACGAGTACCTGGCGGAGTCGATCCGCGCGTGGCCGCACCAGGACGAGCTCGCCGCTGCGATCAACCGCAACGGTTGGCAGGACGCCGGGTGGCAGAACCTCTCGCTCGGCATCGTCGCGCTACACAGCGCGGTCAAGGCGTCTTAGAGCGCTGATTTCTCTTGTTGGCGGCTCGGCCGACAGCAACTCGCGCTTAGCTTCTCACCCTTCGAAACGGTTGCAGTTATATCTGTAACCGGGCTAGGGTGGTCGCTATCGGATCGAGGAGAATGAACATGCCAGCAGTTGGGAAAAAGACCACCCAGATCTTGCTTGACAGCGACACCGTGCTCGAAGCACACCGTGTCCTGTCTGGAGGGCAGAGCAACGTTTCCCTCTCCCTCAAAATGGCAGACGGGGAGGAAGTGGTTCTCCCTCCCGCTGTCGAGAAGGTCCTGCTGCAGGCCTTAACGTCGCTTTCGAAGGGAGAAACGACCACCATCTCCCGAATCCCCGACGAGCTGACCAGTACTGTCGCCGCCGAGCTTCTCGAGGTTTCGCGGCCCACTTTGATGAAGTGGGTGGAGCAAGGAAAGCTTCCTAGCTTCAGAGTGGGTTCCCATACTCGGTTTTATAGACACGAGGTGATGAGGTTCAAGAAGCAACGCGAGGTTGAAAGGCGCGAGGCATTTGCCCAGCTTCGCGAGCTCGACAAAGAATGGGATTTCGGGGAATAGGTTTTCCTGCGGCAGCGGGTCTGTGTCGATGCGACCATTTTTGCAGCAAGGTGTAGGTGGTTCTCACATCCGCGCCGCGGCTACCGCCTGCGGCGCGATCTCTGTCTTGATCACGAGTGGTCAAGCTCTAGTTCGTGGTCAGCGTTGGGTTAGACGTTCTTGTGCGGACCGTTTTAGGGGTAACCGCAGGCCACAGATACACCGCGCTAAGGGACGCAAACGATAGTCTGAGTGGGTGACTTCGTTGACAGCGCTCCGCCTTGACCGTTCAGAAGTGCGGCACAAACTTGACAGCTTCAAACTCCACTGGCGTGAACGACTCGACTCCTGGCACGACGCCTCCCAAGGAGCCATCGAGAAGAAGTACGCACAGTCCTTCTGGGCAGAGTTCCTCGCCTGCTTCGGGGTCACCGCTACCCGCATGGACTTGTTCGAGCAAGACGCACGTCGTGGCTCTACGGGCAACACCGGTTACATCGACCTGTTTTGGCCCTCCGTTGTCATCGGTGAAGCCAAGTCCCCTGGAGTCGATCTCCAGCTCGCGGTCGATCAGGCCCGCGACTACCTACAGGGCGGCAGCGTCACCGACACTGAGCAACCGCGATACATCCTCGCCTCCGATTTCGAATCCTTCCGCTTGATTCGCCTCGGCGCACCCGAAAAGCGCTTTGACATCACCTTCCAACTGGGTGAGGTCACCGATCATGTTGACGCGCTGATGTTTCTGGCTGGTTACGACGAGACCACCACGCGCGAGGAAGAAGAAGCCGCCTCGATCAAAGCCTCTAAGATTATGGCGCGACTGTTTACTGCAATGGCCGGCAGCGATGTCGACGAAGCCGTCTCTGACGATGCCCCCACCAACCCAGAAGACGAAGACGAAGACGTTCAACGCACCTCAGTCTTCCTCACCCGCCTGCTGTTCCTCCTCTTCGGCGACGATGCCGGTCTTTGGGAACAAGATTTGTTCTACCGCTTCATCCGAGAGCACACCACGAGTGAAAACCTCGGCAGCCAACTGGATGCCCTATTTGACGTGCTCAACATGCCAGAGAGCAAGCGTCGCCGTGTACCGGATTCCATGGCGGCATTCCCCTACGTCAACGGCTCCCTGTTCCAGCGCGACGGTGAACAGCGCATCACCACGTTTTTCAGCCCCGAGATGCGTGAGGCACTCCTGCAGGCGTGCCGGTTCCACTGGACCAACATTTCCCCCGCGATCTTTGGAAGCCTTTTCCAGCTGGTCAAGTCCAAAGAAGCCCGCCGCGACGATGGGGAGCACTACACCAGCGAGAAAAACATTCTCAAGACTCTCGAGCCACTCTTCCTTGACGAGATGCGCGCCGAAGCTGATCGTTTGATCAGCACCGCAACCGGCAGTGTGAAGAAGCAATTAGACAATTTGCGTGCGTTTCGCGACAGCCTTGCCACACACGTGTTTATGGATCCGGCTTGCGGCAGTGGAAACTTCCTCATCGTTGCTTACCGCGAGCTGCGCAAGATTGAAACCGACGTGATCGTTGCTATTCGTGAGCGTGAAGGCAACACCGGCATGGCGTTGGACATCACTTGGGAACAAAGGTTGTCCATCGGACAGCTTTACGGCATTGAGTTGAACTGGTGGCCCGCAAAAATCGCGGAGACAGCCATGTTCCTTGTGGATCATCAAGCCAATCGCGAGCTGGCTGACCGGGTGGGGCTGGCACCAGAACGACTTCCAATCTCGATTACCGCTCATATCACCCATGCCAATGCCTTGTCCGTGGACTGGAAGGACATTCTGCCCGTTGCGACGGGGCAGACTTACGTGTTCGGAAACCCTCCATTTATTGGCCAGTACACAAAGACTGACGAGCAACGGGAGGACATGCGGAGAGTCTGGGGCAAAGACTATGACGGCTACCTGGACTACGTGACCGGCTGGCATGCCCAAGCCATGCACCTCCTGGCCGAGCGTCGCGGCGAGTTTGCCTACGTGACAACCAACTCAATTACCCAGGGTCAACCAGTACCTGCGCTATTCGGCCCATTGACCCGAGAAGGGTGGCGGATCAAATTTGCGCACCGCACCTTCGCCTGGGATTCGGAAGCTCCAGGCAAAGCGGCTGTCCACTGCGTCATCGTCGGGTTTACCCGCGACCGTGGTGTGAGACAGCGCCTGTGGGATTACTCTGATGTTAAAGGCGATCCAATAGAGCTCACTGTGGGACAAGAGATCAATGGGTACCTAATTGATGGTCCGAACTTGCTGGTTAAGAAGCGGTCGAAACCGCTCTCCCCGGTCCTTCCCCCTGTCGTGCGAGGGTCTCAGCCCACTGATGGCGGCAATCTGATTGTTGAGGTGGAAGAATACGACGAGGTTGCAGCTGACCCTATAGCAGCGAAGTATCTCCGCCCGTTCCGTATGGGGAAAGAGCTTGTGCGTGGGTTAGACAGATGGTGTTTGTGGATGGCGGATTCGTTTGACCCCTCAGACTTGGGCAAATCCCCGGTTTTGAGAGGGCGGGTTGAGGCCGTAAAAGCCATGCGCCAGGCCAGCAAGAAATTGGCCACGCAACAATCGGCTCTAACCCCGTACCTTTTTCAGGAGAACCGCCAACCCTCCAGCCCTTACGTGGGTATCCCGGCGGTAGTTTCCGAAACAAGGCTGTATTACACCGTCGCTCGACTCGAACCTGGAGTTATCGCTGGAAGCAAGCTTTACACCGCCACCGACTCTGATGGCCTCCTGTTCGGTTTGATTTCATCTTCCATGTTCATAACCTGGCAACGTGCGGTAGGAGGAAGGCTCAAATCCGATCTGAATTTCGCCAATACCCTGACGTGGAACACGTTCCCAGTTCCGGAGCTGGACGAGCAGACCCGCCTGCGAATCATCGACGCTGGAAAACAGGTTCTGGCTGCACGTGAACTCCATCCGGAGCGTTCGCTCGCCGACCACTACAACCCGCTCGCGATGGATCCAGCATTGCTCAAAGCACACGACGCGTTGGACAAGGAAGTTGACAAAGCAATGGGGGCACCACGCAAACTCACTACTGAGAGGCAGCGGCAGGAGGTCTTGTTCGCCAACTACGCCAAAATGGCGTAGGTCAGCCACGGAGCTAGGGCGAATCCGCGACCCGCGCTCAGCCCACTAGCGCACGTCCCACAGGGCCCCGGTGCGGGGAACGGCCCTGCCTGCTGCCCGCCACGCCCGCGCGACGAGGTCGCGGTCTTCCTCGGTGGTGAGGTTGCCCATCAGGCGTGCCGCAGCTGGCATGAGCCGCTTGCCCACCGGACCGCGCAGGGCGACGGGACCGGCTAGCGGGAGGAACTGCGGGTAGGTGAGCAGGCGCGCGGCCGTGCGTGCCAGGCGGAACGACTCCCCGTAGGCAGCGCGTAGAGCGTCCGGCCACGCGAGTGTGAGATCGAGAGAGCGCCCGGGTGCCGACGTGATGAGGCTGATCGCCATGACGGCGGTCTCGAGCCCGTAGTCGATGCCCTCACCGTTGAGCGGGTTGACACAGGCGGCGGCGTCGCCGATCAGAGCCCAGTTAGGACCGGCGACGTTGGAGACAGCGCCACCCATGGGCAGCAGAGCGCTCGTGACGTTTTCGGCCGGGCCGAGCTGCCACGCCTCGCGCTGTTGCGCGGCGTAGTGCCTGAGTAGCTGCTTGGTGTTCACCTTCGCGGGTCGGGTGTCCGTGGACAGCGCGCCGCACCCGAGGTTGACCGCGCCGGCGTCGGCGCCGAGCGGGAAGATCCAGCCGTAGCCGGGCTGGATGGTGCCGGAGTCGTCGCGAAGTTCGAGGTGCGAGTGCATCCACTCCTCGCCCGCGAGCGGGGTCGCGCAGTACGAGCGCGCCGCGATCCCGAACACCTCGCCGCGGTGCCACGTCCTTCCCAGCATCTTGCCTAGAGGAGAACGCACACCGTCGGCGACGATCACCCACCGCGCTGAGACATCGCCGCGGGTTGTGGAGACGGCCGTGATGCCCTGCGATGAGAGCTCGACCCCGGTGGCGGCGCAGTCGTGCCACACGGTCGCGCCTGCGCGCCGGGCCTGCTCCACCAGTGCGGCGTCGAAGGTTGCGCGTGGGCTGGCGGAACCCTGCGTGCCGTAATGCCCGTCGGGCCACGGCGCGGTCACCGCACCGCCGAAGCCGTGAAGCTTGAGCCCGCGGTTGCGGTAGGCGGGCAGGATGTGCTCGAGACCCATGTCGCGCAGCGTCTTGACGGCGCGCGGGGTGAGCCCGTCGCCGCATGTTTTGTCGCGGTGGGCCGGTTGGGCGTCGATAAGCAAACAGCTCAACCCCGCCTGCTGGGCGGCGACGGCTGCCGCTGAGCCGGAGGGGCCGGCACCCACGATGAGGACATCCCAACTGCTGTTCACGGTGACCTATTGTGGCACAGCGTGGTGGCGTGTCCGGCGACCCGCAAGTGCACTGCCGCGCCCGGGTGGACTACGGTTGAGTGCGACATTCGACCGCCCGGGGCGATGTGCGTCGTCACGGGGTGGCTAATCGACCTGCAAGGACGTCATTGATGACCAACGGCATCTCCCCGTCAACGCCCCGGGACTTCACAATGGAGCTTGGCGACGCCGCCCTCAACGCCCGGATCGCCGCAGGCATGGCACAGGTCGAGGACCTGTTGTACGACCGGCTCAGCACCGGCGAAGACTTCGTCGCCGACAAGGTCACCCACCTTGTGCGCGCCGGCGGGAAGCGTTTCCGCCCGCTCGTGGCACTGCTGTGCAGCGAGTTCGGAGCGAACCCGGGCGCGGAGAACGTGGTGAAGGGCGCGGCGATCACCGAGATGGTGCACCTGGCCACCCTCTACCACGACGACGTCATGGATGAGGCGGCGAAGCGGCGCGGTGTCGAATCGGCGAACCACCGGTGGAACAACACCGTGGCCATCCTCGCCGGTGACATCCTTTTCGCCCACGCCTCGCGTCTGATGAGCGAGATCGACACCGACACCGTACGCCACTTCGCGGACACTTTCGGGGTGCTCGTCACCGGGCAAATGCGCGAAACGGTCGGCGCGGGCGAAGCCAACCCCATCGAGCACTATCTCAAGGTCATCGAGGAAAAGACTGGCGTGCTCATCGCGTCCGCGGCCTACCTCGGTTCGCTGCACTCGGGTGCGTCCCCGGACGCGGTCGAGCGCTGCGAAAAGCTCGGTGCGGCGATCGGCATGGTTTTCCAGATCGTCGACGACATCATCGACATCTTCTCCACCTCCTCCGAATCCGGAAAGGTCCCCGGCACCGACCTGCGCGAGGGCGTGTTCACCCTGCCCACCCTCTACGCCATGCACGAGGACTCGCCGGCGGGCGAGGAACTTCGGGCACTGCTCACTGGCCCGCTCACGCGCGACGAGGACGTGGCGCGGGCGCTTGAGCTCATCCGGAACACCAACGGGCGCGAGCGCGCGCTTGATGACGTCCACCGCTACCTCGCCGAGATTGACGACCACCTCGACCACCTGCCCGAGGGTGCTGCGAACCGCGCGCTGCGCGAGCTGTCGAGCTACACGATCAGCCGGGTCGGTTAAAGCGCTCCCTGAGCTGCCGATTTGTTGCTTACGGCAGCAGGTGATGTAAGGTAGTCAGCGCGCCAAGCGCGTTGCCAGGTTGCCCGAGCGGCCAAAGGGAGCGGACTGTAAATCCGCCGGCATTGCCTTCAGAAGTTCGAATCTTCTACCTGGCACAGAACACGCGAAACCCGCCACCATCACGGTGGCGGGTTTCGTCGTTTCCGGGCGCGGAGTGCAGGGTAGGAGTACTGGGGTGCTGGAGCCCCCCGCTGGGCGCGGTTGCGGTGGGGTGCTTTTGAGGTGCTTGCGGCCGTGCCAAAAGGGGCGGAGATAAACACGTAAAAAGACCGCGAAAATGCGCCCTATCCTGCCGATTTGTGTAAATCCAAAACGTTGAGTTAGTCTTTTCAAGGCTTCAACGGAGCGGGTCGAGAGGAATCAAGACTCACAACATAGAGGCTGTGCCCCCTTAGCTCAGTCGGCAGAGCGTTTCCATGGTAAGGAAAAGGTCATCAGTTCGATTCTGATAGGGGGCTCTGTTGTTTGTCGCGATTCAATCCGACGGACGCAGGGCGGTGTAGCTCAGTGGTAGAGCAAGCGACTCATAATCGCTGTGTCGAGAGTTCAATTCTCTCCATCGCTACTCACCTCAACAGGGCGCCCCGGCGCCCAGTGGTAGGGTAGGCGTACTACGTTGTTAGTAGTACCCAAGGGGCGTGGCACAATTGGTAGCGCAACGGTCTCCAAAACCGTAGGTTGCAGGTTCGAGTCCTGTCGCCCCTGCCAGATTGTTTAGTAGAGGAGAGCTGTGACGAATCCGAATGCTCAGGGCCCGGCTCAGCCGACCGGCAAGCGTCAGCTGCGCGGAACCTCTTCCCCCTCTCAGGTCACCTCGGCCTCGTACGAGGAAAAGCGTCCCGTCCGCAAGGACCCCGAGGACGATACGACTCCCGGTGGCGGCGTTGCCGCATTCCCCGGTGAGGTTGCAACCGAGATGCGCAAGGTCATCTGGCCGACCGGCCGCCAGATGGTCAACTACACGCTCATCGTGTTCTGCTTCCTTATTATCCTCACCGCGCTTGTGTGGAGCGTGGACTGGGGCGCCCGCTGGGTGTTTGAACAAATCTTCGTTCGCTAGTTATAATCTTCACGCACGAGCATCCCGCCGCCCCGACCACGGGGAAGGCGGGATAATTTATTGTCCCGCTGCTTTCCTGCGGAAGGTAGGCTGGGGCAAAATCATCAACGAATCCCCGCAGAGGTTGAGGAGATAACCATGGCTGAAGACACCTCCCAGAAGGTCGAGAACAACGAGACCGAGATGGTTGACGAGGGCGCCCCGGTGCAGCCGTCGACCGATCCGGAGGCCAAGGAAGCCGAGCAGGCCGAGCAGGCAGCTTCCGAGGAGGAGTCCGAGACCGACGAGGACTCCGACAGAGCTGACGCCACCGAGCAGGCTAAAGAGGTCGAGCAGGCTGAGCAGGCTGTGGCCGCCGAGGAAGAGGTTGTCGGCGAGTCCGTTCCCCTCGAAGTCGAGGAGGAGACGGTGCAGGAGGGCGACCTCGCCGCTGTGGAGAACGCTCTCGGCGGCGACTCGGAGGACACCGCGGACGCCGATTACAAGCGTCGCCTGCGCGAGTACACCCGCGAGCTGAAGAAGCTGCCGGGCGACTGGTACATTATCCAGTCCTACTCGGGCTACGAGAACAAGGTGAAGACCAACCTCGACATGCGTATCCAGACGCTCGAGGTTGAGGACTCCATCTACGACGTTGTCGTGCCCATCGAGCAGGCCATCGAGCTCAAGGACGGCAAGCGCAAGCTGGTCAAGCGCAAGCTGCTGCCGGGTTACGTCCTGGTGCGCATGGACATGAACGACGCCGCATGGTCCGTCGTTCGCGAAACCCCCGGTGTGACCTCCTTTGTCGGCAACGAGGGCAACGCGACTCCGGTCAAGCACCGCGACGTGGCGAAGTTCCTCATGCCGAAGGAGGCTCCGGCCGACGGCCAGGCCGCGAAGGCCACCGCCAACGCCGAGGGTGAGACTGTCATTGCGATGCCGGAGGAGAAGGCGGCCGCCGCTGCCGCCGCCCACGACTACCAGGTCGGCGAGGCCGTCACGATCCTCTCCGGTGCGCTGGCATCCGTCTCCGCGACGATCAACGAGATCGACCCGGAGACCGGCAAGATCCAGGCACTCGTGTCCATCTTCGGCCGCGAGACCCCGGTCGAGCTCACGGCAGACCAGATCGAACGCATCATGTAGTTTGCTTCTGCCCAGGCCGACGGCCTAAAGTGAAACGTCGCGTGTGCATTCAAGCGCACGCGGCGTTTTTTAATGCGCCCCTATGTTCATCCCCGGTGGCCCTGACCGCAGCTCCGTACACGCTGCCGCGGCGGGCATCCGGAAGCTCCCGGCAGTGCATCGTGGCCGGGGGCCGTACCAAGGAATTGAGGTAATTCGATGGCAAAGAAGAAGGTCACTGGCCTGATCAAGCTGCAGATCGAGGCAGGCATGGCGAACCCGGCACCGCCGGTCGGTCCGGCCCTCGGTGCGCACGGCGTTAACATCGTCGAGTTCACCAAGGCGTACAACGCTGCCACCGAGTCCATGCGCGGCAACATCATCCCGGTCGAGATCACGGTCTACGAAGACCGCTCCTTCGACTTCATCCTGAAGTCCCCGCCGGCAGCTCGCCTCCTGCTCAAGGCCGCCGGCCTGCAGAAGGGCTCCGGCGTCCCGCACACCCAGAAGGTCGGCTCCGTCACCTGGGACCAGTGCAAGGAGATCGCCGAGACCAAGAAGGCTGACCTCAACGCCCGCGACATCGAGGCTGGCGCCGCGATCATCGCCGGTACCGCCCGCTCCATGGGCATCGAGGTCAAGAAGTAACCACTCCTAACGTGGCAGGGCCGGCCAGGCCCGCACCACAACTCCCGCTGTTTACCTAAACAGGAAAGGAAGCCAACATGGCAAAGAAGTCCAAGCGTTACGAGGAGATGGCCGCAAAGGTCGACCGCGACGCTCTCTACCACCCGCTCGACGCCGCGAACCTGGCAAAGGACACCGCGTCTGACAAGTACGACGCGACCATCGACGTTGCAATGCGCCTGTCCGTTGACCCGCGCAAGGCTGACCAGCTGGTCCGCGGCACCGTCTCCCTGCCCAACGGCACCGGTAAGACCGTCCGCGTCGCCGTCTTCGCCGAGGGCGAGAAGGCAACCCAGGCTCAGGAAGCCGGTGCGGACATCGTCGGCACCGACGAGCTCATCGAGCAGATCAACAACGGCCAGCTCGACTTCGACGTCGCCATCGCGACGCCGGACCAGATGGCCAAGGTCGGTCGCGTCGCCCGCGTCCTCGGCCCCCGCGGCCTGATGCCGAACCCGAAGACCGGCACCGTCACCCCGGACGTCGCCAAGGCGATCCAGGATGTCAAGGGCGGCAAGATCTCCTTCCGCGTGGACAAGGCTGCAAACCTGCACGCCATCATCGGCAAGGCCTCCTTCACCGCTGAGCAGCTCGCCGAGAACTACGGCGCTCTGCTCGACGAGGTGCTGCGTCTGAAGCCGTCGTCCTCCAAGGGCATCTACCTGAAGAAGATCACCCTCTCCGCAACCCAGGGCCCGGGCGTTCCGGTTGACCCGTCCGTGCAGAAGGGTTACGCCACCAAGGCGTAAGCGCTCGCGCTACATAAGCGCCTAGTAACAACAGCCCCCGGCCGATGGTCGGGGGCTGTTGTCGTTGGCGGGTGGGCGTCGATAAGCGAGGAGCGAACCACGATTTGGTTTCGTGGGTGCTATCGCGCTAGAGTTAGCGACCGAAGTTTGAACGGGCCGCGCAAGCGCCCCGAGCTCAAGTTTCACCGAAGACCGTCGGTCGCCCTGGTTAGCCAGGGCCGAAGGATTCCCCTCCAAGGAACGGCCCACGCAGGAGAAACGTGGCCTACCTTTCCGGTGCCTCGTGCTTCTGCACGGGGCACTTTTTGTGTCCCGGCGGATTGAAGGACAAGACGTAATTGGAAGGAGGCGTGCGTCATGGCAAACCCGAAGAGTGTTCAGGAACTCGAGGTCCTCAAGGGCAAGTTCCAGGAGGCTAGCTCCATCGTTCTCACCGAGTACCGCGGCCTGACCGTGGGTCAGCTCCAGGAGCTGCGCGGTGAGCTGGGCTTCGATGTCGAGTACCACGTCGCCAAGAACACCCTCGTCAAGATCGCCGCAAACGAGAATGGCATCGAGGGTCTCGATGAGCTTCTGACCGGCCCGACCGCCGTCGCCTTTATCAAGGGCGAGGCTGTCGACGCAGCCAAGGTCATGAAGAAGTTCAACAAGGGTCACGAGGCATTCGTGATCAAGGGTGGCTACATGGACGGCAACGTCCTCGACGCCGCTCAGGTTGACGCCATCGCTGAGATGGACAACCGCGAGACCACCCTCGCCAAGATTGCTGGCGCCTTCCAGGGCTCCTTGGCAAAGGCTGCCGGCCTGTTCCAGGCTCCGGCATCCAAGACCGCCCGCCTTGTTGCTGCACTGCAGGACAAGCAGAGCGACGCTGCGTAACAAACGCACACCGAGACATACACACCCGGGCCGCACTCCGGCCCACTAAAGAAAGGAAGCCATCATGGCTAAGCTGTCCAAGGATGAGCTCATTGAGCAGTTCAAGGAAATGACCCTTATCGAGCTTTCCGAGTTCCTGAAGGAGTTCGAAGAGGTCTTCGACGTCACCGCTGCTGCTCCGGTCGCAGTTGCCGCTGCAGGCGCTCCGGCTGGCGGCGACGCTGGCGCTGCTGAGGAGAAGGACGAGTTCGACGTCATCCTCGAGGATGCCGGCGACAAGAAGATCGGCGTCATCAAGGTTGTCCGCGAGCTCGTTCCGGGCCTCGGCCTGAAGGACGCCAAGGAAATGGTCGAGGGTGCACCGAAGGCCATCCTCGAGGGCGCAAACAAGGACGACGCTGAGGCTGCCAAGGCTAAGCTCGAAGAGGCCGGCGCGAAGATCACCCTTAAGTAATCTCGCTGCTTCTTAGACTCCCCGCACCGTTGACGGTGTGGGGAGTTTTTCGTGCGCCTATCCCACGACGATCTTTGCCACGTAGCGCCGCACCATGTCGGGAGCGAAGTCGGACAACACCTTGAAAAAGGTATCCGCCGCACTGACGGTGTGGTGCAGCTTCCTCTTCGAATACAGGTTGCGGGTGGTGAAGACCCTTTCGGCAACTGCCGCGATGTCGTCCGGGACGAGCCGCACGCCGAGGGTGCGCACGGACCGGGCGTCGACAGCTGAAATGGATGTTTGCGCCCACAAGGGCATGAGGTCGTGCACGCGGATCTGGTCGCGGGCCCACTCAAGCGCCAGCGCTTCGGTTAGGCCGTTGACGTAGAACTTTGATGAGGAATACGTCGACACCTCGGGCTGGCCGAACAGCGCGGCGGCCGAGCACATGGAGACCATGACCGCGCCGCGGGTGCGCTTCAGATAGGGGTGGCAGGCCCGCGCGCCGTAGGTGACGCCCACGCAGTTGATGTCCACCAGCCACTGGATCTTCTCCGGATCCTGCTCGGCGAGGGGGCCGTCGATGATGACACCGGCGTTGTTGAAGAATGCGTCGAGTGTGCCGCCCGTGTGGGATGTGAAGTCCGCCAGCGCCGCCTCCCAGTCGTCCCAGTTGCGCACGTCGAGGTGGCCGGTAACAAGTGTGCCGGGCAGAGCGGTTGCCTCGTCCTGCCACGTGACGTCTGCGATGTCGTAGCAGCCGACGATCCAACCGCGTGCGAGCATGCGCAGGGCTGTCGCCTTTCCGATGCCGGAGGCTGCGCCGGAGATGAAGAGGCTCTTGTGTTCTGTGCGGATTCGTTGAGCTGTCATGACGCCGACTATAGATTCTGGCTCTAGATGTAGCGCACATCACAGGTGTAGCATCGGGGCCTATCACACTGCCGACACGAGGGAGCGATCCGCATGTCCCAGCCAGTCTCTGAGCGAACGTCGATCGAGATCACCAATCCGGCCACCGGGGAACATGTCGGGGTGGTGCCCGCGCACACGACAGAAGACACGTATGAAGCCTTCCAGCGTGCCCGCCGCGCGCAACTGCGCTGGGCGAAGACGAGCGTGTGGGAGCGCCGCGCGATCATGCTGCGGTTCCACAATCTCATCCTGGACAACCGCGAACGGTTGATGGATACGATTCAGGACGAGAACGGCAAGAACCGACTCTCCGCGCTCGAGGAGGTGCTCGACGTCGCGCTGACGGCGCGCCACTACGGATACCGGGCACGCGCCCTGCTGAAAGAACAGCGCCGCAGGTCGGTCCTCCCCGGTCTGACAACCACCCGCGAGCAGCGCCCACCGAAGGGTGTCGTGGGCATCATTGCCCCGTTCAACTACCCGCTCGCCTTGTCGATCTCGGATGCGATTCCTGCCCTGATGGCCGGCAACGCCGTCGTGCTCAAACCCGATGCCAAGACCCCTCTGTCTTCGCTCGCCGGCGTGGAGCTGCTGCGCGAAGCTGGACTGCCGGACGAGGTGTTTCAGGTGGTCACGGGTACTGGTTCCGAGGTTGGTCAAGCCATCGTGGAAAAGTGCGACTACCTGATGTTCACCGGTTCGACGGCGACGGGAGAGAAGCTCGCCCAGCAGGCGGCGGGACGTCTGATCGACTACTCCATGGAGCTCGGTGGGAAAAACGCGATGATCGTCGCCCACGACGCCGATGTCCGGCGCGCCGCCGAGGGAGCGTGGCTGGCCTGCTTCGGCAACTCCGGGCAGCTGTGCATCTCCATCGAGCGGATGTACGTGCACCGCGCGGTGGCCGACGAGTTCATCAGCCAGTTCGTCGCGCGGGTGCAGGCGATGCGCGTCGGACCCGGCAGGGACTGGGATATCGACATGGGCTCGCAGATCTCCGTCGAGCACACCGAGGAGATCGACCGCTTCGTCACCGACGCGGTGAGCAAGGGCGCGACCGTGCTCGCAGGCGGACGGCGCTTGCGCGAGCTTGGCGACGCCTTCTATGCCCCGACCGTGCTCACCGACGTCCCAGAGTCCGCGGAGCTCCACCGCTCCGAGGTGTTCGGCCCCGTGGTCTACATCGAGGTGGTCAACTCCGACGCGGAGGCCATCGAGCGCGCCAACGACACCGAGTACGGGTTGAACTCGTCGGTCTGGGCGTCGTCGGCGACCGGGCACGCGATCGCGCGGCAGCTCAGCACCGGCACCGTCAACATCAACGAGGGATACGCGCCAGCATGGTCAGCTATCGACGCCCCCATGGGCGGCTGGAAGAAGTCGGGCGCGGGCCGGCGCCACGGCGACGGCGGGTTGACCAAGTACACCGAGGCGCGCAACGTCACCGAAACCCGGTTTACAACCATGATGGACAACGGCATTCCCCGGGATAAGTGGGCGAATATCTTGGCCACAACGCTCAAGCTCGGTCGCGACATCCTGCGGTAGGGCAGCAATGCCCGAGAAGCGGGTGCGATAGTATCGGCGGTTATGCAGTCTACCTCCCGCATTGTCGCCACCCTCCTCGCTGGCGTCGGCATCGCGCTGATCGTCGCCGGGCTTGTTGCGCCCCGGTTCCTCATCGGGGACGGGCGGCTGCCGCTGGCTCTAGAGAACACGACGTGGACGCTGAAGGACACAGACGGGAGCTACCTCGGCGAGCCGGCACCGGTGACCCGCCAGCTGCACATGGAGGTGCAGAACCCCGCCGATGCCGAAACTGCCAGCGTGCGCATCGGCGACACCCTGCGTGCCGGGGACGCCGGCAGCGACTTCGACAACCTGGTCACCGCGACCACGTGGACCTACGCGCTCGACCGCACCAGCGGTGAGCCGGTCGGGGACATGCGCCTGCAGACTGTCATGGGGATGCCGGAGACAACCGTGAGCGGGGCGGGCCACTGGCTGAAGTTCCCCACGAACGTGCAGGAGCAGACCTACGAGGTCTTCGACCCCGTGCTGCGCGCCACCGCGCCAGCGGAGTTCGCGGGGGAGGGCACCCTCGGCGGGCGCGAGGTCTACACCTTCACCCAGACGATCCCGCCGACCAACGTCGCGCTGACCTACGCGGACATGCGCAACACCATGACGCTCCAGGGCCCGGATGACGAGCCAATCCGCGCCTTCTACTTCCACTCCGCCGAGCGTGAGCTGACGGTGGACCAGGTCTCCGGCTTGGTCGTGGACATCAGCGAGTCAGTCGACGATTTCTACGGTGACGCCCAAGCCCGGCGTCTACAGGACATTGTTGCCTACGACGCCACCATGGATCCGGCGCAGGCTGCCGCGCTCGCGCAGCAGCTCGGCACGGTGTTTTCCATGGCGCAGTCCCGCGCGCTCACACTCGGTGTGATCGGGCTGGGTTCCGTTCTCACCCTCGCCGGGGTCCTCGGGGCGCTGGGTGTGTTCAACCGCTCGCGACGTGCGCAAAGCGGCGACACCGCCGGTGCGCATCGGCGCCAGGGCAGCGCGCGAGCCTAGCGCGTAGCGCGTGAGGTTGTCGTCCCGCGCGCAGTCGGTGGTAGAGTTCCCGGCAAGTGAGTCACCCGCGACACTGACGGCAGGCGGGGCTTGCGTTGGGTCTGCACATCGGGGGTTGTGCGCCGTGGAGAAGGTCTTTACAATGCGCGCGCATTTGTATAAGGTAAGACGTTGCGCTGGAAGCCGTCTCCGGCATGCTGAAGAACCTTGTTAGAACGGTGGGGCCCGAAAGGGTGGACACGTCGTTTTGACAAGGTGGCTTTGTGCTTTCTCGGGGCGGATCTTCCATAGCAGACCGAATGCTAACTTATCCAGCGGAAATGCCGTCCACACTGTAAGCCAGAGCAGTTTTGTGGCCGGGTCCGCGTGAGGTGCTGGAAGGACCCAACTTGGCAGTCTCCCACCAGACCATGTCAATGGCTAATGTTCCCGGAGCTCCGCAGCGTTACTCGTTTGCGAAGATCGATGAACCGATCACTGTTCCGGGGCTTCTTGACGTTCAGCTTGAATCGTTCGCATGGCTCGTCGGCACCGACGAGTGGCGCGAGCGCGAGCAGGCCGTGCGCGGCGACGCCGCGCGCGTAACGAGTGGCCTCGAGGACATCCTCGAGGAGCTCTCGCCGATCCAGGATTACTCGGGCAACATGAGCCTGTCCCTGTCGGAGCCGCGTTTCGAGGACGTCAAGTACACCATTGATGAGTGTAAAGACAAGGACATCAACTACTCCGCGCCGCTGTACGTGACGGCGGAGTTCATTAACAACGACACCCAGGAGATTAAGTCCCAGACGGTGTTCATCGGCGATTTCCCGCTGATGACCGACAAGGGCACCTTCATCGTCAACGGCACCGAGCGCGTGGTTGTGTCCCAGCTCGTGCGTTCCCCGGGTGTCTACTTCGACGAGACCATCGACAAGTCCACCGAGCGTCCGCTGCACTCCGTGAAGGTCATCCCCTCGCGCGGTGCGTGGCTCGAGTTCGACGTCGATAAGCGCGACACCGTCGGTGTGCGCATCGACCGCAAGCGCCGCCAGCCGGTGACCGTGCTGCTCAAGGCGCTGGGATGGACCACCGAGCAGATCACGGAGCGCTTCGGCTTCTCCGAGATCATGATGTCCACCCTGGAGTCCGACGGTGTTGCCAACACCGACGAGGCATTGCTGGAGATCTACCGTAAGCAGCGCCCGGGAGAGCAGCCGACCCGCGATCTCGCGCAGTCCCTGCTCGAGAACTCTTTCTTCCGCGCGAAGCGTTACGACCTGGCCCGCGTGGGCCGCTACAAGGTCAACCGTAAGCTCGGCCTCGGCGGCGACCACGACGGTTTGATGACCCTGACCGAAGAGGACATCGCCACCACCCTCGAGTACCTCGTGCGTCTGCACGCGGGTGAGTCTGAGATGACCTCCCCGACCGGTGAGACCGTGCCGATCAGTACCGACGACATCGACCACTTCGGCAACCGCCGTCTGCGTACCGTCGGCGAGCTGATCCAGAACCAGGTCCGCGTTGGTCTGTCCCGCATGGAGCGCGTCGTGCGTGAGCGCATGACCACCCAGGACGCGGAGTCGATCACCCCGACCTCACTGATCAACGTTCGCCCGGTTTCCGCGGCGATCCGTGAGTTCTTTGGTACCTCCCAGCTGTCCCAGTTCATGGACCAGAACAACTCGCTGTCCGGCCTGACCCACAAGCGCCGTTTGTCCGCGCTGGGTCCGGGCGGTCTGTCGCGTGAGCGCGCCGGCATCGAGGTCCGCGACGTGCACCCGTCTCACTACGGCCGCATGTGCCCGATTGAGACACCCGAAGGCCCGAACATCGGTCTGATCGGCGCCCTCGCCTCCTACGCGCGCGTGAACTCCTTCGGCTTCATCGAGACGCCGTACCAGAAGGTCGAAAACGGTAAGCTCACCGACCAGATTGACTACCTCACCGCCGACGAGGAGGACCGCTACGCCATCGCGCAGGCGTCTACCCCGATGGCTGCCGACGGTACCCTCACCGCAGAGCGCAACGAGGTCCGCCTCAAGGACGGCGACATCGGTGTCGTCGGCCCGCAGGGCATCGACTACCTCGACATTTCCCCGCGCCAGATGGTGTCCGTGGCAACGGCGATGATTCCGTTCCTCGAGCACGACGACGCGAACCGCGCGCTGATGGGTGCCAACATGCAGAAGCAGGCTGTGCCGCTGCTGCGCCCGGAGGCACCGTTCGTTGCCACCGGCATGGAACAGCGCGCTGCCTACGACGCGGGCGACACCGTGATCTCCCGCAAGACGGGTGCGGTCACCAACGTCACCGGCGACTTCATCACCATCATGGACGATGAAGGCATCCAGGACACCTACATGCTGCGCACGTTCGAGCGCACCAACCAGGGCACCTGCTACAACCAGACCCCGATCGTCTCCCAGGGCGACCGCGTCGAGGCCGGCCAGGTCATCGCCGACGGCCCCGGCACCAAGGACGGCGAGATGTCCCTCGGACGCAACCTGCTGGTTGCCTTCATGCCGTGGGAAGGCCACAACTACGAGGACGCGATCATCCTCAACCAGCGCGTGGTGGAGGAGGACATCCTCACCTCCGTGCACATCGAGGAGCACGAGATCGACGCCCGCGACACCAAGCTCGGTGCCGAGGAAATCACCCGTGAGATCCCTAACGTCTCCGAGGACGTCCTGAAGGACCTCGACGAGCGCGGCATTATCCGCATCGGTGCGGACGTGCGCGACGGCGACATCCTTGTCGGTAAGGTCACCCCGAAGGGTGAGACCGAGCTGACCCCGGAGGAGCGCCTGCTGCGCGCCATCTTCGGCGAAAAGGCCCGCGAGGTCCGCGACACCTCCCTGAAGGTGCCCCACGGTGAGACCGGCAAGGTCATCGCTGTGCGTCGCTTCTCCCGCGAGGACGACGACGATCTGAGCCCGGGCGTCAACGAGATGATTCGCGTCTACGTTGCCCAGAAGCGCAAGATCCAGGACGGCGACAAGATGGCCGGCCGCCACGGCAACAAGGGTGTTGTGGGCAAGATCCTTCCGCAGGAAGACATGCCGTTCATGGCTGACGGCACCCCGGTGGACATCATCCTGAACACCCACGGTGTTCCGCGCCGTATGAACATCGGCCAGGTCCTCGAGGTCCACCTCGGCTGGCTGGCCAAGGCCGGCTGGACCGTCAACCCGGACGACCCGGCAAACGCCAAGCTGCTCGAGACCCTGCCGGAGCACCTCTACGACGTCCCGGCTGACTCGCTCACCGCAACCCCGGTGTTCGATGGTGCCACCAACGAGGAGATCGCCGGCCTGCTGGCGAACTCCAAGCCGAACCGCGACGGCGACGTCATGGTCGACGCCAACGGCAAGACGGTGCTGTTCGACGGCCGCTCCGGCGAGCCGTTCAAGTACCCGGTCTCCGTGGGCTACATGTACATGCTCAAGCTGCACCACCTGGTCGACGAGAAGATCCACGCCCGCTCCACCGGCCCGTACTCCATGATTACCCAGCAGCCGCTGGGTGGTAAGGCACAGTTCGGTGGCCAGCGCTTCGGCGAGATGGAGGTGTGGGCGATGCAGGCATACGGCGCCGCCTACACCCTGCAGGAGCTGCTGACCATCAAGTCGGATGACGTGGTGGGCCGCGTGAAGGTCTACGAAGCCATCGTCAAGGGTGACAACATCCCTGACCCGGGCATCCCCGAGTCCTTCAAGGTGCTGCTCAAGGAGCTGCAGTCGCTCTGCCTCAACGTCGAGGTCCTCACCGCGGACGGAGTCCCGATGGAGCTGTCCGGTGATGACGACGATTACGACCAGGCCGGATCCTCCCTCGGAATTAACCTCTCGCGCGACGAGGGGTCCGCGGCGGACACGGCGTAAGCGCCAGGCGGGCGTCGATAAGCGAGTGCTTGACGACGCCCGGAAGAACGCAACGACATAACCACCATCGATCCTCCCCGTCCGGGGGAGGTGAAAGGGAATTTACGTGTTTGACGTAAACCTCTTCGACGAGCTTCGCATCGGCCTGGCCACCGCCGACGACATCCGCCGCTGGTCCCACGGCGAGGTCAAGAAGCCCGAGACCATTAACTACCGCACCCTCAAGCCGGAGAAGGACGGGCTGTTCTGCGAGCGCATTTTCGGCCCGACTCGTGACTGGGAGTGCGCCTGCGGCAAGTACAAGCGCGTCCGCTACAAGGGCATCATCTGTGAGCGCTGCGGCGTCGAGGTGACCAAGTCCAAGGTGCGCCGTGAGCGCATGGGCCACATCGAGCTTGCCGCTCCCGTGACCCACATCTGGTACTTCAAGGGCGTGCCCTCGCGCCTCGGCTACCTTCTGGACTTGGCTCCGAAGGATCTCGAGCGCATCATCTACTTCGCTGCGAACATCATCACCAGCGTTGATGACGAGGCTCGCCACAACGACATGTCGACCCTCGAGGCCGAGATGATCCTGGAGAAGAAGGAAGTCGAAACCGACGCCAACTCCGAGATCGCCGAGCGCGCCCAGAAGCTCGAGGAAGACCTTGCCGAGCTCGAAGCCGCAGGTGCCAACGCGTCTGCGCGCAAGAAGGTCCAGCAGGCCGCCGACAAGGAAATGACCCACATCCGTGAGGCTGCCGAGCGCGAGGTCGACCGCCTCGACGAGATCTGGCAGACCTTTGTGAAGCTGGCCCCGAAGCAGATGGTCATCGATGAGAACCTCTACGAGGAGCTCATGGACCGCTACGAGGACTACTTCACCGGTGGTATGGGTGCCGAAGCGATCCAGACCCTGATCCGCAACTTCGACCTCGACGCCGAGGCCGAGGAGCTGCGCACCATCATCGCCGAGGGCAAGGGCCAGCGTAAGGTCCGCGCCCTGAAGCGCCTCAAGGTCGTCGCCGCGTTCCAGCGTTCCGGCAACGACCCGGCCGGCATGATCCTGGACGCCATCCCGGTCATCCCGCCGGAGCTGCGTCCGATGGTCCAGCTCGACGGTGGCCGTTTTGCCACCTCCGACCTGAACGACCTGTACCGTCGCGTGATCAACCGCAACAACCGCCTCAAGCGCATGATCGACCTCGGCGCGCCCGAGATCATCGTGAACAACGAGAAGCGCATGCTGCAGGAGTCCGTCGACGCGCTGTTCGACAACGGCCGCCGCGGCCGCCCCGTCACCGGCCCGGGTAACCGGCCGCTGAAGTCCCTGTCTGACCTGCTCAAGGGTAAGCAAGGCCGCTTCCGCCAGAACCTGCTGGGTAAGCGCGTGGACTACTCTGGCCGTTCGGTGATTATCGTCGGTCCGCAGCTGCAGCTGCACGAGTGTGGTCTGCCGAAGCTGATGGCTCTCGAGCTGTTCAAGCCGTTCGTGATGAAGCGCCTGGTGGACAACGACTACGCGCAGAACATCAAGTCGGCCAAGCGCATGGTCGAGCGCCAGCGCCCCGAGGTGTGGGACGTGCTCGAAGAGGCCATCTCCGAGCACCCGGTGCTGCTCAACCGCGCACCGACGCTGCACCGCCTGGGTATTCAGGCTTTCGAGCCGAAGCTCGTCGAGGGTAAGGCAATCCAGCTGCACCCGCTCGCCTGTGAAGCGTTCAACGCCGACTTCGACGGTGACCAGATGGCAGTCCACCTGCCGCTGTCCGCCGAGGCTCAGGCTGAGGCTCGCGTGCTGATGCTCTCGTCCAACAACATCCTGTCCCCGGCGTCCGGCAAGCCGCTGGCTATGCCGCGCCTGGACATGGTGACCGGCCTGTACTTCCTCACCATGCTCAAGGGTGAGAACGAGATCGGCGGCGAGGGTGCCTACAAGCCTGCCGACGACAACGGCCCGGAGCAGGGCGTGTACTCCTCCTACCGCGAGGCCATCATGGCCTACGACCGCGGCGTTCTCGGTCTGCAGGCCCCGATCCGCGTGCGCATCGATCACCTGCGCCCGAACGCGGAGATCGAGGCAGAGCAGTTCCCGAACGGTTGGGAGAAGGGCCAGTCCTGGATGACCGAGACCACCCTCGGCCGCATCCTGTTCAACGAGCTGCTTCCGTTCAACTTTCCGTACCAGGAAGGCGCGATGGTCCGTAAGGGCAGCGGCTCCGACAAGGTCATGCTCGGCGACATCATCCAGTCGATGGTGGAGAAGTACCCGATGATCACGGTCGCGCAGACCCTGGACAAGATGAAGGACGCCGGTTTCTACTGGGCAACCCGCTCCGGTGTGACCATCTCCATGTCCGACGTTCTGGTTCTGCCGAACAAGGTCGAGGTCCTCGAGCAGTACGAGAAGGAAGCCGAGGAGATCGAGCGCAAGTTCTGGGAGAAGGGTGCGCTGACCGAGGAGAACCGCTACGACCGCCTGGTCGAGCTGTGGCAGGACGCCACCAACAAGGTGGGTCAGGCCGTGGAGGACCTCTACCCGGACGACAACCCGATCCCGATGATCGTGAAGTCCGGCGCGGCCGGCAACATGCGCCAGATCTGGACCCTGGCCGGCATGAAGGGCATGGTCGTGAACTCGCGTGGTGAGTACATCACCCGCCCGATCAAGACCTCCTTCCGCGAGGGTCTGACCGTTATGGAGTACTTCAACAACTCCCACGGTTCCCGTAAGGGCCTGGCCGATACCGCTCTGCGTACCGCGGACTCCGGCTACCTGACCCGTCGTCTTGTCGACGTGGCGCAGGATGTCATCGTCCGCGAGGACGACTGCGGCACCCACCAGGGTGTCAAGGTCCCGGTCGCCGAGAAGGTGGGCGACAAGTGGGTTCGTCACGAGCTGGTGGAGACCACCGTCTCCGGCCGTGTGCTCGCCTCCGACGCGAAGGACGCCGAGGGCAACGTGATCCTCGAGGGTGGCGCCGAGCTGACCGAGGAGCGTATCGACGCCCTCGTCGCGGCTGGTGTCGCCGAGATCAAGGTCCGCTCCGTGCTGACCTGCCAGACCGCGACCGGCGTGTGCGCCAAGTGCTACGGCAAGTCCATGGCATCCGGCAAGCTCGTCGACATCGGCGAGGCTGTGGGCATCGTGGCCGCGCAGTCCATTGGTGAGCCGGGTACCCAGCTGACCATGCGTACCTTCCACCAGGGTGGTGTCGGTGGCGACATTACCGGTGGTCTGCCCCGTGTCCAGGAGCTGTTCGAGGCCCGCGTGCCGAAGAACCGCGCCCCGATCGCGTCCGTTGAAGGCACGATCACCCTGGAAGACGAAGGCAACTTCTGGACGCTGACCATCCACCCGGATGACGGCTCCGACGTCGTCGTGTACGAGAAGCTGTCCAAGCGCCAGGGCCTGGCCCAGGTGCGCCGCCCGATGGAGTCCAACCCGGACGCCATGATCGAGCGCTCCCTGCGCGAGGGCGACCACGTCAGCGTCGGCGACCGCCTGCTGCGCGGTGCGGCTGACCCGCACGACGTGCTCGAGGTCCTCGGCCGCCGTGGTGTGGAAAAGCACCTCATCGACGAGGTTCAGGCTGTGTACCGCACCCAGGGTGTGTCGATCCACGACAAGCACATCGAGATCATCATCCGCCAGATGCTGCGCCGCGGCACCGTCATCGACTCGGGTACCACCGAGTTCCTGCCGGGAACCCTCGTGGACCTCGCTGAGGCTCGCCAGGTCAACGCCGCCGCTGTTGCGGAGAACGGCCAGCCGGCGGAGATGCGCTCCGAGATCATGGGTATCACCAAGGCCTCGCTCGCTACCGAGTCCTGGCTGTCCGCGGCCTCCTTCCAGGAGACCACGCGTGTGCTTACCGACGCCGCCATCAACAAGCGCTCCGACAAGCTCATCGGCCTGAAGGAGAACGTGATCATCGGTAAGCTGATCCCGGCTGGTACGGGTATCTCGCGCTACCGCAACATCCAGGTCAAGCCGACCGAGGCAGCGCGTTCCGCCGCGTACTCGATCCCGAGCTTCGGCGACTCCATCTACGGAGACGACGGCTACGGCGAGTTCACCGGTGCCTCGGTGCCGCTGGACGAGTACGGGTTTGACCAGATCTAGTCTCTCTGGCTGTTAGCTAGGTCTGCTCTAAAGCGAAGGCCCTTGCTTCCCCTGAACTGGGGAGGCAAGGGCCTTTGTCTTTCTGCTACCTGGGTGGGCTGACTACCGGTTAGCGCCACATGGCTTCTACGCAGGACCGATGTAGTTGCCCGCGGCGTCGCAGCCCCGCGCCCACTGCACGACGAGCTCAGCACCTCGCTCCCGCGCGGCCGCTTCCAGTGCGGGGAGGTCGCGTTCCACCACGCCGCCGGGCCAGACAGTTGTTCGCACCTGCAGTCCCATCCCGTAATCCCTCGCGGCGGCGGTCACCATGTCCAGACTCGTCCACATGCCTCGGGCCATGGTGGCCGAGGCGCCCGTCACGGCCGGCAGGTGGGAGGGCAGGGCCTTGATGTCGAAGCCGATCCAGTCCGGGCGCGTCTCCGCGTTGCCGAGGAGGCGGCCCAGGCGGGCGGGGGAGTAGCCGCAGGTGTGCAGGCCCACTTTGTGCCCGTGGGCGTGGGCGAGCGCGATGGCCGCGCCCAGGCCCGTGTGGACGAGGGGTTCGCCGCCGGAGATGACGAGGGCGTCGACAAGCGTGGCGCGCTCGTCCATGAGCGCGAGGGCCTCTGCGAAGGTGTGCTCACCGGGCGTGTAGCCCTGAAGGCCCGGGTTGTGGCAGTAGGTGCAGCGCAGCGGGCAGCCCTGCGTGAACGCGGTCACGGTGATCATGTCTGGCCAATCCGTCACCGAAAACGGCATGATCCCCGCCAGGGGCAGGCGCAGGGCCTGGGGCTCGGTGCCCGCGTCGGAGTAGGGGGCGGGATGCAAGGGGTGCATGGAGTCGCTCACCGCAACCAACTAGCTGGACAGCTGCGCGCGTGCTTCGGAGAAGTACTGGCGCTCGTGGAACTCGCCCTTCTTGCCGGTGTTGAAGCTGTCCATGGGGCGGAAGTAGCCCATAACACGCGTCCACATCTCAGTCTTAGCACCGCAGTGCGGGCACACCGGGTGCTCGCCCGAGATGTAGCCGTGGTCCGGGCAAATCGAGTACGTCGGCGTCACCGTGACGTAGGGCAGGCGGAAGTTCTCGAGTGAGCGGCGCACCAGCGTCGCGCATGCCTTCGCCGACGACATCGCAGCGCCCATGTAGAGGTGCAGCACCGTGCCGCCGGTGTATTTGCTCTGCAGATCCTCCTGGGCGGCAAGTGCGGCGAAGGGATCGGGGGTCAGTGAGACGGGAAGCTGGGAGGAGTTCGTGTAGTACGGCTCGGCCTCGGAGCCCGCCTGCACCATCTCCGGGTAGCGCTTGCGGTCCTCGCGCGCGAAGCGGTAGGTCGCGCCCTCCGCGGGGGAGGCTTCCAGGTTGTAGAGGTGGCCCGTTTTCTCCTGCGCCTGCGTCAGCAGCTCGTTGATGCGGTCCAGCAAACGTGCGACCTGGGCGTGGCCTTCCGGGTCAGTCAGGTCGTAGGCATCGCCGGTGAAGTTGCGGATCATTTCGTTGCAGCCGTTGACGCCGATGGTGCTGAAGTGGTTGTCCAGGCTCGGCAGCCAGCGCTTGGTGTAGGGGTACAGGCCACGCTCCAGGTTGGCGTTGACGAAGGCGCGCCGGCGCTCGAGAGTCTCGACACCGAGCTCCACCAGCTCCTCCACGCGCTGCAGGAGACCGGCCTCGTCGCCGCGGTAGAGGTAGCCCAAGCGCGCGCAGTTGAGGGTGATGACACCGATGGACCCGGTCAGCTCGGCGGAGCCGAATAGCCCGTTGCCGCGCTTGAGCAGCTCGCGCAGGTCCAGCTGCAGGCGGCAGCACATGGAGCGGATCATTCCTGGATCCAGGTCGGAGTTGATGAAGTTCTGGAAGTAGGGCAGGCCGTACTTCGCGGTCATGGTGAACAGCGCCTCCGCTCCGGGGCTGTCCCAGTCGAAGTCCCGCGTGATGTTGTAGGTCGGAATCGGGAAGGTGAAGGGTCGGCCGTTGGCGTCGCCCTCGGTGAGCACCTCCAGGAACGCGCGGTTGATCAGGTCGATCTCATCCTGGAGCTCGCCGTAGGTGAAGTCGACGGGCTCGCCACCGATGAACGGGGTCAGCTCCGCGAGGTCGGCGGGGCACACCCAGTCGAAGGTGAGGTTTGTAAACGGGGTCTGGGTGCCCCAGCGCGATGGAACGTTCAAGTTGAACACGAACTCCTGTAGGTACTGCTTGACCTGCTCGAAGCTCAGGTTGTCGAGCCGCACGAACGGCGCCATGTAGGTGTCGAAGCTCGAGAACGCCTGGGCGCCGGCCCATTCGTTCTGCAGCGTGCCGAGGAAGTTGACCACCTGGCCGCAGGCGGAGGAGAAGTGGCGCGGTGGGTGCGAGGACACGGTTCCCTCGACCCCGCCGAAGCCCTCCTCGAGCAGCTGGCGCAGTGACCATCCGGCGCAGTAGCCGCACAGCATGTCGAGGTCGTGGATGTGGATGTCACCTTCGCGGTGTGCGGTGCCGGCTTGGGGGCTGAAGACCTCGTCGAGCCAGTAGTTGGCGGAGATCTTGCCGGCGGCATTCAGAATCAACCCGCCGAGGGAGTAGTCCTGGTTGGCGTTGGCGTTAATGCGCCAGTCGTTGCGCTCGAGGTATTCGTCGACAGTGGAGGCGACGCCAACGCTTGTCGACGCCCCCCGGGCCCCATCCTGCAGCTGTGTACGGGGAGTGAGAGTGGTGACGTTGGATGGAATGGAGTGTGACAAAGGAAGGTCCTTACGTGCATCGATGCCGAGAGTGAGGAAGGTAAAGGCGGGAGGGTCGGGACGCCCATAGCCGTAACGTATGGCAACGATAGCTTTAGTTCCGCAAAAATCCCATATGTGTAATTCAAAAAGTTTGCCAACACAAGATGTAGTACTCGCGGTGGGGCAGGTGCTGGCGCAATGCGCTATCGTGGCCCGAATCTAGTGCGCCCGAATGGGGTCATTCGGCCTGGCGTCGAAAAGCGGTTTGGGCGTGCGGGGGTTGACGTGCTACCTTGTCCGGTAGTTCATCGACATTTGTGCGATGAAGTTCAGACCATTCAACGGCTGGGAAGCTGGAACAATGTGTCGGCATGTAGTTCGGTAGGGCCCCGGAAAAGAGCCCCCATTTTTGCATGTTTGACTAATCCCGGTTCGTACGAAGTTTAGAAAGACTGGAATTAATGCCAACTATTCAGCAGCTGGTCCGCAAGGGCCGCCACGACAAGCGCGGCAAGGTTGCCACCGCAGCCCTGAAGGGCTCGCCGCAGCGCCGCGGCGTGTGCACCCGCGTGTACACCACCACCCCGAAGAAGCCGAACTCCGCTCTGCGTAAGGTCGCCCGTGTGCGCCTCACCTCCGGCATCGAGGTTTCCGCCTACATCCCGGGCGAGGGCCACAACCTGCAGGAGCACTCCATGGTCCTCGTTCGCGGTGGCCGTGTGAAGGACCTCCCGGGTGTGCGCTACAAGATCATCCGCGGCGCACTCGACACCCAGGGCGTCAAGGACCGCAAGCAGGCTCGTTCCCGCTACGGCGCGAAGAAGGGACAGTAATCAGATATGCGTAAGCAGCAAGCTCCGAAGCGTCCCGTGGTGAAGGATCCGGTTTACAACTCCGAGGTCGTCACCCAGCTCGTTAACAAGATCCTCCTGGACGGCAAGAAGTCCACCGCAGAGCGCATCGTCTACGGCGCCCTCGAGATCTGCCGCGAGAAGACCGGCACCGATCCCGTCGGCACCCTCGAGAAGGCTCTCGGCAACATCCGCCCGGACCTCGAGGTTCGTTCCCGCCGTGTCGGTGGCGCGACCTACCAGGTCCCGGTTGAGGTCAAGCCCGGCCGTTCCAACACCCTCGCTCTGCGCTGGATGGTGACGTTCACCCGTCAGCGCCGCGAGAACACCATGGTTGAGCGTCTCGCCAACGAGATCCTGGATGCCTCCAACGGTCTCGGTGCTTCCGTGAAGCGCCGCGAGGACACCCACAAGATGGCTGAGGCCAACCGCGCCTTCGCTCACTACCGCTGGTAATTGCTACCGGCTGTGGCTTTGCGACGACAACCCGGCACGCGCACGACAGCGCGCCAGCGAACTGCATAACCATGCGGCGCTGACGCGTCGCGCGCTGCCGGGTTGTGTGCATAGAGCCCTCGCATAGCCCCCTCGCGGGTGAGTTACATCCCCCGCACTGCCACTTGAAGGAAAAAGTGGCAGAATTGACCAAGATAAACATTCGCCAGAGACGTTCCCTGGCCACATGGCCTCGCCCTGTGGGTATAGCGTCGACGACTTTTAAGTTGGGGTACAAACGTGGCACAAGAAGTGCTTAAGGACCTGAACAAGGTCCGCAACATCGGCATCATGGCCCACATCGACGCCGGTAAGACCACCACCACCGAGCGCATCCTCTTCTACACCGGTATCAACCGCAAGGTGGGCGAGACCCACGACGGCGGCGCGACCACCGACTGGATGGAGCAGGAGAAAGAGCGCGGCATCACCATTACGTCCGCTGCGGTGACCTGTTTCTGGAACAACAACCAGATCAACATCATCGACACCCCGGGCCACGTGGACTTCACCGTCGAGGTCGAGCGCTCCCTGCGCGTCCTCGATGGCGCTGTCGCCGTGTTCGACGGCAAGGAGGGTGTTGAGCCCCAGTCCGAGCAGGTGTGGCGTCAGGCCGCCAAGTACGACGTTCCGCGTATCTGCTTCGTCAACAAGATGGACAAGCTCGGCGCTGACTTCTACTTCACCGTTCAGACCATCATCGACCGCCTCGGCGCCAAGCCGCTGGTCATGCAGCTGCCGATCGGCGCTGAGGATGACTTTGACGGCGTCGTCGACCTGCTCGAGATGAAGGCTCTGCTGTGGCCGGGCAAGGTCGAGACCGGCACCCCGCCGCAGATCCAGGAGATCCCGGAGGACCTCAAGGAGAAGGCTGAGGAGTACCGCGAGAAGCTCCTCGAGACCGTCGCCGAGTCCGACGAGGCCCTCATGGACAAGTACTTCGGTGGCGAAGAGCTGACCCTGGACGAGATCAAGGCGGCCATCCGCAAGATGACCGTCAACTCCGAGGTCTACCCGGTGTACTGCGGTACCGCTTACCGCAACAAGGGTGTCGAGCCGCTGCTCGACGCTGTTGTCGACTACCTGCCGAACCCGCTCGACATCGGCGAGGTGCACGGCACCTCCATGGATGGCGAGACCGAGATGACCCGTAAGCCGTCTGTCGACGAGCCGTTCTCCGCGCTCGCCTTCAAGATCGCGGTTCACCCGTTCTTCGGCAAGCTCACCTACGTGCGCGTCTACTCCGGCCAGGCAACCCCGGGCGAGCAGATGCTCAACTCCACCAAGAACAACAAGGAGCGCGTGGGCAAGCTCTTCCAGATGCACGCGAACAAGGAGAACCCGGTCGAGCACGCCGACGCCGGTAACATCTACGCGTTCATCGGTCTGAAGAACACCACCACCGGTGACACCCTCTGCAGCACCGATAACCCGATCATCCTCGAGTCCATGGACTTCCCGGACCCGGTTATCCAGGTCGCCATCGAGCCGAAGACCAAGGCCGACCAGGAGAAGCTCGGTACCGCAATCCAGAAGCTCGCCGAAGAGGACCCGACCTTCACCGTCAAGCTTGACGACGAAACCGGTCAGACCGTCATCGGCGGTATGGGCGAGCTCCACCTCGACGTCCTCGTGGACCGCATGAAGCGCGAGTTCAAGGTCGAGGCGAACATCGGTTCCCCGCAGGTTGCGTACCGCGAGACCATCCGCAAGAAGGTCGAGTCCTTGGACTACACCCACAAGAAGCAGACCGGTGGTTCCGGCCAGTTTGCAAAGGTCATCGTCTCCATCGAGCCGTACAACCCGGACCAGGAGACCCTGGAAGAGGGCGAGTCCGCAACCTACAAGTTCGAGAACGCCGTCACCGGTGGTCGCGTGCCGAAAGAGTACATCCCCTCCGTCGACGCTGGTATCCAGGACGCGATGCAGTACGGCTACCTCGCCGGCTTCCCGCTGGTGAACATCAAGGCCACCCTCGAGGACGGCGCCTACCACGAGGTTGACTCCTCTGAAATGGCCTTCAAGATGGCTGGTTCCCAGGTGCTCAAGGAGGCCGTCGCCAAGGCGAAGCCGGTCCTTCTCGAGCCGCTCATGGCCGTCGAGGTCGTCACCCCCGAGGAGTACATGGGCGACGTCATCGGCGACCTGAACTCCCGCCGTGGCCAGGTCAACTCCATGGATGACCGCTCCGGCGCGAAGGTCGTCAAGGCCATCGTTCCGCTGTCCCAAATGTTCGGTTACGTGGGCGACCTGCGTTCCCGCACCCAGGGTCGCGCGAACTACACCATGGTGTTCGACTCCTACGGCGAGGTTCCCTCGAGCGTTGCTCAGGAGATCATCGCCGAGCGCACCGGCAACTAGTCGGTTCGCCCGCCGCGGCAGCCCTTGATGTGCCTCAAGGGCTGCGCACCACCGCGGCAGCTGAGTAGCGGCCGGGCTGAGGCCGTCGGTCCACGGGAAGATAGACACCCCAGTGGATCAGGGGCTTGAGCCGGCCGTTACTCTCCCTACAGGACTACTTCGCGGTAGGCCCTCAATGATCCGTCTAGCGGGCCAAAAAGCTTGTCGAATGGGTACAGGACAGTTTGAAAAACGGTCCAGAGGTATCTAGGATCATGTAACTGGCACATTGTGAAATGGCCATTGTCGCGCGCCCGGTGAAAGCCGGTGCGGGTCAAGGCGAAAATGTAAACCACGTGGCTGCGAACGTCGTAGCCACCATGAAGTCCAGGAGGACATACAGTGGCAAAGGCTAAGTTTGAGCGTACAAAGCCGCACGTAAACATCGGCACCATCGGTCACGTCGACCACGGCAAGACCACCACCACGGCTGCCATCACCAAGGTGCTTGCTGACGCTTACCCGGACGAGAACACCGCTTTCGCATTCGACGCGATTGACAAGGCTCCCGAGGAGCGCGAGCGCGGCATCACCATCAACATCTCCCACGTGGAGTACAACACCCCGAAGCGCCACTACGCACACGTTGACGCTCCGGGCCACGCCGACTACATCAAGAACATGATCACCGGTGCCGCTCAGATGGACGGCGCGATCCTCGTTGTCGCCGCCACCGACGGCCCGATGCCGCAGACCCGTGAGCACGTGCTCCTCGCCCGCCAGGTGGGCGTCCCCTACATCCTCGTTGCGCTGAACAAGTGCGACATGGTTGACGACGAAGAGATCATCGAGCTCGTCGAGATGGAGGTCCGCGAGCTTCTTGGTGAGCAGGACTACGATGAGGACGCTCCGATCGTTCACATCTCCGCTCTGAAGGCCCTCGAGGGCGACGAGAAGTGGGTTCAGTCCGTCGTGGACCTCATGCAGGCTTGCGACGACTCCATCCCGGACCCGGTCCGCGAGACCGACCGCGACTTCCTGATGCCGATCGAGGACATCTTCACCATCTCCGGCCGCGGTACCGTTGTGACCGGTCGTGTCGAGCGCGGTGTCCTGAACCTGAACGACGAGGTCGAGATCATCGGCATAAAGGAGAAGGCTCAGAAGACCACCGTCACCTCCATCGAGATGTTCAACAAGCTGCTCGACACCGCTGAGGCTGGCGACAACGCCGCTCTGCTGCTCCGCGGTCTCAAGCGCGAGGACGTCGAGCGTGGCCAGGTTGTCATCAAGCCGGGCGCCTACACCCCGCACACCAAGTTCGAGGGTTCCGTCTACGTCCTGTCCAAGGACGAGGGCGGCCGCCACACCCCGTTCTTCGACAACTACCGTCCGCAGTTCTACTTCCGCACCACCGACGTCACCGGCGTCGTGAAGCTGCCGGAGGGCACCGAGATGGTCATGCCGGGTGACAACGTCGACATGACCGTCGAGCTCATCCAGCCGGTCGCCATGGACGAGGGCCTGCGCTTCGCTATCCGCGAGGGCTCCCGCACCGTCGGCGCTGGCCGCGTCACCAAGATCCTCGACTAATCCTCGACGATCTAGGTTGCGCTAAGCGCTAACGACTAAGCCGCTTCTCCCCAATGGGGAGGGCGGCTTTTTCGCGTGCGTAGACTCAAAGCCGTGTTTGAGTCCAGCGACCCCACCCGTATTCCACGCGTCATCGCGGCGCTCGAGCGCGCGTGGGAGGGACAGCCCGATCTGCCCCTGACCACCCTGATGGGTATTCTCGCCAATCGCGGCATCAGCTGGGGAGCCAGCGACGATGAGCTTGTCGACGCCCTAGCACAGCTCGAGGCAGAACACCCAGCAACCGTTGAGCCGACCCCGCCCCACGATCTCACGATCACGACGACCGATCCCGCGCGAGCCGTCACGCTCAGCGGTGGGTACGCCATCGTTCGCGACCCGCAGAACCCCTCCGCTATGCCGAGCGTGTGGCGCTACGAGTCGTTGCGGCGGACGGGACCTGGCAGACCCTTGGTCATCCGCGACACTGAGTCGATCGAGCACCGGATCGGTGTCGTGCGGCTGGTTAGCCGGTTGTGCATGGATCGACCGCTTGACGGGCTGCATCACGGTGATGTCGGCGGTGGCGCATGGCTGGTCGCGTTCGAAGGGGGCGCGAGGGCTGTCGTGGGCCGTAGCATCACTGTGTGGACGCCCGGTCGGCGTGACGTCGACAAGCGAAGCCTACGGTGGGAACAGATTGCAAGCTGCGGGGTAGGGGAGCAGCTGAGAGTGGTACCGGCTGGCGGTGGGGAGCCCTCCGAGATAGGGCTTGTGGAGCGTGTGGTCTATCTCGGAGAGGGCTAGTTGATCCTGTCGAGCTCGAGCTTGTAGACGGTGTCGAGGTCGATGCCGGGGCAGGCGGAGGCGAAGTCGAGGTCGGAGGTCTCGATCAGCGAGGCAACCTCGGGCAGCGACGCCTCCGGACGCGCCACGACCTTAAAGGTGGCGGTAGGGCGTGTGCCCACGGTGGCGACACTGGCCTGCGCGCGCTCAACGAGCGGGCTGAGGGCGAGGTGATCGCAGCTGGCGTCGGCGAGGCGTTGAACATTGAGAACTATGGTTCCCTCCGCGCCGTCTTCTTGCTCGACGGTGGCGTTGTTGAACGCCCGGTTGCGGATATTCGCCAAAATGAGTGCGAGACCGGCGATGGCGAGAAGTGTCGCCACACCGGCGAGCGCCGGGTCGAACCATGGCTGATTTGCAAGCCGGCCCACCTGCGCGCGGTCGACAGATGTTGCCCATCTGCTAAGGACGGGCACGTTCCAATGCAGAAGGGCGGGAAGTGCGCCGACGATGACGAGTAGGACGCCAACTACGGCGACCGCGAGGCGGTCGACAGCTGCCAGTGCACGCGTCATTGCTAGATCTCCTTGGGTGTCTGGGGCGCTGGGGTCAGTTCAACGTCGATCCGGGGAACGCGGTGGAGCCCCGCAAACTGACCGGTGAGCGCCTCCTCGACGCGGGTCCGGGCGAAGTCACCCTTTGTGCCGGCCGGCATGTGGAGCTGGACCAGGACTCGTTTGCGGCTCGCCTGAGAACGGACGTGGTCTGCCCCAGATTCCTCGCGGGCAACAAACGTCGCCTTGCGCGCAATGTCGACCGGCCGCATCCAGATGGACGATTCCGAGGAGTAGCGCACGTGGGTGCGCGGTCGCGGCGCCACGGCGGCGATGAGCAGTAGGACACCGAGGAGGGAAACCACAACGCCAGCGGCGACGGTGACCATGCCGATCTGATGGTCGGCAACCCAGCGCAGCGCCGAGGCGGTCCACGAGGTGTCGCGGCCCACGCGGTAGTGCATCCACAGGTCTCGGCCCAGTGCTACGGCTAGTCCGAGCAGTGCCGCGCCAAGTGCGAGAGACAGCCACCGGACGGAGGCGACGCCTCTAGGCTCTGCACCTGGGCCCACGCCTGGGAACGTCGCCCGGTTAGCGGTGACCGGGTGCGAGGTACTACGCGTCACGGAGAATCACCACCGGTTCAATCGAGATAGGCCGCAACGTAATGGGTCGCGGAGGATGAGGCACACGCACCGGCTGTGGATCCGGCGTTGCAGGATGCGTGACCGCAGGAGGGCGGGCGGCCACAGCTCTGGGGGCGGGTGGCGTCACCGTGATCTCACGCAGCTCACGCAGCGGCCTGGTCACTGGCGATTTCACCCGCAGCGGGCGGACAGTAATCGGCGTCGGGACGATGAACGTTGCATGCCCTGCGACATCGTCGGCGGTGATGCGACTGTCCTGTGCGGTCGTCCCCGTAGCGCGCGCGTTTGCCACCGTGATGTTGACCCGAATGACTGTGTAGCCGGTAAGAGTCTCAACATGCGAGGCGATCGCCGTGCGCACCGCCTCGGCGACGTCGACGACGGGGGCGGGGTAGGACGTGGCAATAACCGCCTCGATCGACACCGTTGCCGCCGCTTTGTCGATGACCGCGTCAATCTTCGGCAGGCCCCGGCCGGCGAGGCCGGCGAGTTTCGCGTCGAGGCGAATGCACCCAGGCACGGCGAGAGCGGCGGCCTCGGCGATCCTGGCCACTGCCTTCCCACTGAGCCGAAAAGACGACTCCATTAGCTGCGGCCTCGTCCAGAAGTCGCGCTGATCAGGGCTGCCAGGTCGAGGCGGCCGTCGAGTTGGGCACCGATAACGCCGCCGAGGACGCTAAACAACGCCAGCCACAAAAGGCCCGGCAGGCCCCCGAACGTGACGAAATAGGCGACAACGACACCGATGACGACGCCGAGCGCGGCCTTGTTAGACAGGACGTTCATCCCTTTACCTTTCTCCATTGCTTCTGCTCCTGCGGTGTGGGGCACCCCGGTATCACCGGGCGTCGGCGACAACGACATCAACAATTTCCACTCCGGTTGCCCCCACCACGGCGCGGCGAACCTCGGCGGCGATGTCGCGGACATCACGGGCAAGCGCGTAGTCGACTACGAGGTGAACCTCGACACCGAAGCGGTCGTCGCGGGCAATCTTGCGCACTCCCTCGACACGGGTGCCCGGCAGGAGAATCGCAATCTCCCCGAAACGCCCGGCGTACAAGTCAGCGACCCCCGACACAGAGAGAGCCGCGTCGCGCGCGGCCTCGGCGCGCTGGCGGTCCATCGCGCTTGACGTCATTACAGCTGCTGCGCGTTGACGGCGGAGTCTGAACTTGGGGCAGGCTCCGCCGTATCGGTGTCCTGGCCCGGCAGGTGGACGTCGTGGACGGTGACGTCGACGCGGTCGACGATAAGGCCGGTCATCCGAGTGATCGCAACGCTGACGTTCTCGCGGATCGCGTTGGCCAACTCGTGGATAGCCACGCCGTACTCGGCGATGATCGCCACGGCGACAGAGGCGTGCCCTGCCTCCACCACGACGTTGACGCCCTGCTGGACGTTGGTCGAGGAGGTCAGGGATTCGCGCACCGCGCCCCACATGCGCGCGGCACCGCCGCCCAGGCTGTAGACGCCGGAGACCTCGCGCGCGGCGATGCCGGCGATCTTGCCGACGACGTTGTCATCGATCACGGTCGTGCCGAGTTCGGTCTCGAGGTTCTCGTTGCGGGGGCGGGTCTGCTCCGCGGTGACGGCGTTGGACGCGCCTGTGCCAGTACTGGTGTTGGACATGAGTGTGCCTCCTGGAAAGCCCGATGAGTTCTGGTTGGTAAGGCTACACCGGGTGCGGCGGGCACAGGCGGGGCAAGTGGGGACGGGAAAGGTGGATCGGGGAGGCGTCGATAAGCGTCTTGCGCAAAAAGTGCTGACGTGCTTAAATGAACGGGTTGCCTTGACATGGCGCGCAAGCGTGATGGTAAGGCGAACATGACACCTTCATCTGAAGGCCCCGTTCGCGGGGACCGGAGAAGGGCCATGGCAAATAAACAGCGGCAGTACGCAAGGGTCACGCGCCCTTCCGAGTCTGACACCCGGGTCTGAATCAAGGCCCAGGCGGAAGCACTGATTCGCCTCGCACTTTGCTGATGGCCTCACCTTCCGGATGTGTCATGACAGTCAGAAACGACACTGGCGTTGAGCCAAGGGCCCAGCCCGGACAACGTTATAGAGAAACTAGAAGCTACAACCCCACCGCTTCTCGTTAAGAGAATGTGGGGATGCGAGGAAGAGGTAAGCGTGGCGGGACAGAAGATCCGCATCAGGCTCAAGGCCTACGACCACGAGGCAATCGACGCATCCGCGAAGAAGATTGTCGAGACGGTCACCCGCACGGGTGCCCGCGTCGTTGGGCCGGTGCCGTTGCCCACTGAAAAGAACGTGTACGCCGTTATTCGTTCTCCGCACAAGGACAAGGACTCTCGCGAGCACTTCGAGATGCGCACTCACAAGCGCCTCATCGACATTCTCGATCCGACGCCGAAGACCGTCGACGCTCTCATGCGCATCGACCTTCCGGCCAGCGTTGACGTGAACATTCAGTAGTAACTGAGAAGCACCGAGAACCCCCAACTCTTAGTGGAGAACTAACAATGTCTGACAACCAGATCAAGGGCATTCTGGGCAAGAAGCTCGGCATGACTCAGATCTTCGACGAGGACAACCGCGTTATCCCGGTTACCGTCGTCGAGGCTGGGCCTGCTGTGGTCACCCAGATTCGTACCCCCGAAACCGATGGCTACTCTGCCATCCAGATTGCTTACGGCGACATCGATCCCCGTAAGTCGAAGAAGCCGCAGGCCGGCCACTTCAAGAAGGCTGGTGCCAACCCGCGCCGCTACGTCACCGAGATCCGCATGGATGACACCTCGGCATACGAGCTCGGCCAGGAAATCACCGTCAACATCTTCGACGGCGACACCTACGTCGACGTCGTGGGCACCACCAAGGGCCACGGCTACGCCGGCGCCATGAAGCGTCACGGCTTCGCCGGCCAGGGCGCGTCCCACGGTAACCAGGCGGCACACCGCCGCGTCGGTTCTATCGGCGCCTGCGCCACCCCGGGTCGCGTTCTCAAGGGCACCCGCATGGCCGGCCGCATGGGCGGTAACCGCGTTACCACCCAGAACCTGAAGATCCAACGCATCGACGGCGACAACAACCTCATCCTGATCAAGGGTGCCATCCCCGGCGCCAAGGGCAGCGTTGTTACCGTCAAGACCGCAGTGAAGGGCGGTGCTCACGCATGACGAACCTGACGCTTGACGTCCACACCGCTGACGGAAAGACCAACGGTTCCGTAGAGCTTCCGGAAGCGCTTTTTGACCGCGAAGCATCCATCCCCCTGATGCACCAGGTTGTCACCGCTCAGCTGGCAGCCGCCCGTCAGGGCACCCACGCCACCAAGACCCGTGGCATGGTGCGAGGCGGCGGCCGCAAGCCGTTCCGCCAGAAGGGTACCGGTCGCGCCCGCCAGGGTTCGATCCGCGCCCCGCACTTCACCGGTGGTGGCGTTGTCCACGGACCGCAGCCGCGTTCCTACGCGCAGCGCACCCCCAAGAAGATGATCAAGGCTGCTCTCGCAGGTGCTCTCACCGACCGTGCTCGCAACGCGCGCATCCACGTCGTTGAGGACCTCGTCCCGGGCCAGACCCCGTCGACGAAGGCCGCCCGCGCCTTCATTGAGCGCCTGACCGACCGCAAGAGCGTTCTGCTCGTGATCGGCCGTGAGGACATGAACTCCCGTCTTTCCGCAAGGAACCTGCCGGGCGTCCACATCCTTGAGCCGACTCAGCTGAACACTTACGACGTGCTCAACGCCGACGACCTCGTGTTCTCGGTGGAGGCACTCCACACCTTCGTCAACGCCAACCAGAACGCTGGCGCGGGCGCAGTGGAGGAGGATAAGTAATGGCTAAGATCGCAAACCCGCGTGACATCGTCATCGCCCCGGTCCTCTCTGAGAAGACCTACGCGCTGATGGAGCAGAACACCTACACGTTCCTCGTGAACCCGTCTGCCAACAAGACCCAGATCAAGATTGCCGTGGAAGAGATCTTCGGCGTCGACGTCGCTTCGGTGAACACCGCCAACCGTGAGGGCAAGCGCAAGCGCTCCCGCACCGGCTTTGGCAAGCGCAAGGACACCAAGCGCGCCTACGTCACTCTCCGCGAGGGCAGCGACTCCATCGACATCTTCGGCGGCGCAGCCGTCTAAGTGGCTCGATAGAAAAGGACACATTATGGCTATTCGCAAGTACAAGCCGACAACCCCGGGTCGCCGCGCCAGCTCCGTTTCCGAGTTCCAGGAGCTCACCCGCTCCACTCCGGAAAAGTCTCTGCTGCGCCCGCTCCCGAAGAAGGGTGGCCGCAACCAGCACGGTCACATCACCACCCGTCACCGCGGCGGCGGCCACAAGCGTCGCTACCGCGTGATTGACTTCCGGCGCTCCGACAAGGACGGCGTGCTGGCCAAGGTCGCTCACATCGAGTACGACCCGAACCGCACCGCGAACATCGCGCTGCTGCACTACTACGACGGCGAGAAGCGCTACATCATCGCGCCGAAGGGCCTCGTCCAGGGTGCAGTGCTCGAGTCTGGTGCCAACGCGGACATCAAGGTTGGCAACAACCTTCCGCTGCGCAACATCCCGACCGGTACCACCATCCACGCAGTTGAGCTCAAGCCGGGCGCCGGCGCCAAGCTCGCTCGCTCCGCAGGTACCTCCATCCAGCTCCTCGGTAAGGAAGGCTCCTACGCAGTCCTGCGTATGCCGTCCTCCGAAATCCGCCGCGTGGACATCCGCTGCCGCGCCACCGTGGGTGAGGTCGGCAACGCCGACCAGATCAACATCCGCTGGGGTAAGGCCGGCCGTATGCGCTGGAAGGGCTGGCGCCCGACGGTTCGTGGTGTTGTCATGAACCCGGTCGACCACCCGCACGGTGGTGGTGAGGGTAAGACCTCTGGTGGTCGCCACCCGGTGTCGCCGTGGGGCCAGAAGGAAGGCCGCACCCGCAACCCGAACCGTTACTCGAACAACATGATCGTGCGCCGTCGTCGTGCGAACAAGAAGCGCTAAGAGGAGGTAAACAGACATGCCACGTAGCCTTAAGAAGGGCCCGTTCGTCGACGAGCACCTCCTCAACAAGGTGGATGCTCAGAACGAGGCCGGCACCAAGCAGGTCATCAAGACCTGGTCTCGCCGCTCGACCATTCTCCCCGACTTCATCGGTCACACTTTCGCCGTCCACGACGGTCGCAAGCACGTCCCGGTGTTCGTTGATGAGGCCATGGTCGGACACAAGCTCGGTGAGTTTGCACCCACGAAGACCTTCAAGGGTCACGTCAAGGAACAGAAGGGACGTCGATAAGCAATGGCTGAGACCATCACCACTGCATCCGCGACGGCCAAGTTCGTTCGTACTTCCCCGATGAAGGCTCGCCGCGTGCTGGCTCTCGTCCGCGGCAAGTCCGTAGCCGAGGCCCTCGCAATCCTGAAGTACGCACCGCAGGGCGCAGCCAAGCCGGTTGCGAAGGTCGTTGCCTCCGCAGCCGCCAACGCCGAGAACAACTTCGGCCTGGACCCGCGCACCCTGGTCATCTCCGAGGCATACGCCAACGAGGGACCGACCATGCGCCGTTTCCAGCCGCGTGCCCAGGGCCGCGCATTCCAGATCCGGAAGCGCACTTCCCACATCACTGTTGTTGTCGAGTCCAAGGAAGGGGCTAAGTAATGGGCCAGAAAATTCACCCACACGGCCTTCGCCTGGGAATCACCGCAGACTGGAAGTCCCACTGGTACGCCGACAAGAACTACGCCGACTACGTCGCCGAGGACATCAAGATCCGTGAGTTCCTGTCCAAGGGCCTCGAGCGCGCCGGCATCGCCGACGTCGTCATCGAGCGCACCCGCGACCGCGTCCGCGTGGACATTCACACGGCCCGCCCGGGCATCGTGATTGGCCGCCGCGGTGCTGAGGCTGACCGCATCCGCCGCGAGCTGGAAAAGCTCACCGGCAAGATGGTTGCCCTCAACATCCTCGAGGTCAAGAACGTCGACGCCAACGCCGCTCTGGTCGCACAGTCGATCGCCGAGCAGCTGGTCAACCGCGTCGCATTCCGTCGCGCCATGCGCAAGGCTATCCAGTCCGCAATGCGCAACCCGCAGGTCAAGGGCATCAAGGTGATGACCTCTGGCCGTCTGGGCGGCGCCGAGATGTCCCGCGTCGAGCGCTACCACGAGGGTCGCGTTCCGCTGCACACGCTGCGTGCAGAGATCGACTACGGCATTGCAGAAGCACACACCACCTTCGGCGTCATCGGCGTCAAGGTTTGGATCTACAAGGGTGACGTCGTCGGTGGCGTGCGCGAGTCCGAGCTCAACGCTCCCTCGAACGACCGTCGCGGCCGTGGCGACCGCCGCCCGCGTCGCGGTGGCCAGCGCCGCCAGCGCGCAGAGCAGAAGCAGGAGGGCTAAAACATGCTTATCCCTAAGCGCGTTAAGTACCGCCGCCAGCACCGCCCGACCCGTCGTGGCGTGTCCAAGGGTGGCAACACCGTCAACTTCGGTGACTACGGCCTCCAGGCTCTCGAGCCGGCCTACATCACCAACCGCCAGATTGAGGCCGCGCGTATTGCGATCAACCGCCACGTCAAGCGTGGCGGCAAGGTCTGGATCAACATCTTCCCGGACCGCCCCCTGACCCAGAAGCCGCTCGGCGTGCGTATGGGTTCCGGTAAGGGCCCCGTCGAGAAGTGGGTGGCTAACGTCAAGCCGGGCCGCATTCTTTTTGAGATGTCGTACCCGAACGAGGAGACCGCACTCGAGGCGCTCCGCCGCGCAGGCGCGAAGCTTCCGTGCAAGGTCCGCGTCATCAAGAAGGAGGACCAGTTCTAATGGCTACCGGTACCCCCGCATCGGAATTCCGCGAGCTCAACGAAGACGAGCTGCGCACCCGTCTGACCGAGGCAAAGGAAGAGCTGTTCAACCTGCGCTTCCAGCTCGCCACGGGTCAGCTGACCAACAACCGCCGCATCTCCACCGTGAAGCGCGACATCGCACGCATCTACACCGTGCTGCGCGAGCGCGAGCTCGGCCTGTCTGTCGTCCCGGGAGCTGAGGCATAACCATGACTGAGGCAAACGTGAACGAAGTTAAGAAAGAGAAGGCGACCCAGAAGCGTCGTCGTGGCTACGTCGTGTCCGACAAGATGGACAAGACGATCGTGGTCGAGGTCGAGGACCGCAAGTCCCACGCCCTCTACGGCAAGATCGTGCGTAGCTCCAAGCGAGTGAAGGCACACGACGAGGACAACACCGCCGGCATCGGCGATCTCGTTCTCATCGAGGAGACCCGCCCGCTGTCCAAGGACAAGCACTTCCGTCTCGTCGAGATCATCGAGAAGGCCCGCTAAAGCGATAGTTTCTCGTGTCTAAAGCCCCGCCCTTTTTCGGGCGGGGCTTTTCGCATGTGCGGGTTGAGGCGAGTTGTTCGTGTGGGGGAGTGGGGGGCGATGCGTGTACGACCTCAGCGCGGTCTTGTACTCAAAATGCCAGGACGCAGATGCTTGAGGTCGTGCAGCGTTGCGTCGTTCGTGTTCGCCGCGCCTGGGCAGTTTCTTGTGCACGACCTCAGCGTGCTTGCGCGCGCAAAACCCCAGGATGCAGATGCTTGAGGACGTGCAGACCCGCGTAGCTCACGCGCCCCGCGGCCGGGCAGCTCCTCGTGCACGACCTCAGCGCGATCACGCAGACAAAACCCCAGGATGCAGATGCTTGAGGACGTGCAGACCCGCGTAGCTCACGCGCCCCGCGCCCGGGCAGCTCCTCGTGCACGACCTCAGCGCGATCGCGCAGACAAAACCCCAGGATGCAGATGCTTGAGGTCGTGCAGACCCGCGTAGCTCACCCGTCCCGCGCCCGGGCAGCTTCTCGTGCACGACCTCAGCGCGATCACGCGCACAAAACCCCAAGACGCAAACGCTTGAGGTCGTGCACAGGCGCGCTCGACCCGAACGAATCCACACCCACGCAGGGAAGTACAGATCTAGCCGCCCGCCGCCACGCCCACTGCGGTGCGGAAGGCGCGGTAGTCGCCCCGAATCTGCGAGAGCGGCTCAACAATTGCGCCCGCGGAGGCCTGGGCGACTTGCTCGCGCAGAGCGGATCGCGTTCGGCGGCGGATTCCTGCGCCGATCATTCCGCCAAAGACTGCGGTGAGCACACCCAGGACGAAGCCCAGCAGCAACCCGCCCATGATGAGCAGCGTCGGGATGGGCCAACCTTCGATAGAGGGAACCAGGACGGAGCCGTAGCCGAGAGAGTTCATCAGCGGCAGCATGACCCCGGGAACGAACGCGGCCAGTAGATACCAGAGCACCCCGCACAGGGCCATGACGAGGGCTAACCATTGCACGGCAGTGAGGACTGACCATGCCTTCGAGGGCTGGGCGGGCAGGGTGGTGCGGGCCACCGCGCGGTCCAGTTCTTCGGGCAACTGAGCTGCGACCGCGTCGGCGGTGTCGCTCACCGCGGAGGCCCAGCCGTGCGGCAATCCCTCGGCGACAGCGGTCGCGTACGTACGGACACCTCGGTTGGCCACAGCTTTCGATGCGGCGTCGAGTTCGGGCAGCGAGGTGCGGTGGACACCGACCTCGTCGGCCTCGTCGCGCAGGCCCATGCGCCGCAGCGGGTCGGGGCGCAGCCGCGAGATCCACGAGGTGAGCAGCCAGCCCGTGCGCTGGTTGAGGCGCTTGCGGTAGGCCGCCGCGGTGGCGTCCGCCAGGCGGTCGGCGCCTGCCGCCTGTGCAAGGACGGCATCCATTTCTCGCTTTGCTCGCTTATCGACATCCCCCAGCTTCCGCTCCCGGCCACGCTCACCATCGACCCACGGAGACGTGACCGCGCGGATGTCGGCCTCGATGCGGGCGGTCTGGGCAGTGCGGGCCTGGGTGACGCGGGTGATGGCGGCACGTAGGTCGTCGATGCCTAAGCCTGTGCGGGCGGAGGTTGCGACGACCTGGACGTTGGTTAGCCCGTCGTCGCGAAGCAAACCCGCGAACGAGCGGGCGACAACGGGGCGGTCTGTCTCTGCGAGCGTGTCGGCCTTGTTGAGCACGGCGAGCGTGACGGCCGAGTGGTTGGCGTGTGGCCGGATGAACTGGTCGTGGATGACGCTGTCGGCGTACTTCTCGGGGTCGGAGACCCAGACGAGCACATCGACCTGGCCGGCGAGCCGGGTGGCGATCTCCCTGTTGGAGAGCTCCACGGAGTCGAAGTCCGGCAGGTCGAGAAGGATGATCGGGCCCGCACCGGGTGCGAACTCGTCCTCGCGGTTGCGGCGGTCCTCTACGGCGAGCCAGTCGAGCAGTTCGGCAGAGCCTTCGGGTTCCCAGATCGCGGCCAGCGGCGAGGACGTCGTGGGGCGGCGCGCAGCAGCGGTGCCGAGATCCTCGCCAACTACGGCGTTGAACAGCGATGTCTTGCCGGAACCGGTGGCGCCGAAGAAGCCGACTACGGTGTGCTCGGCGGACAGCGCGCGCCGCTGCGTGCCCGCCTCGGCGACCGCGCTCAGCCGGTCGAGTTCGGCGGGTGCGAGGTACGGGGCGGCGAGCTCGGCGGCGTCGTGAAGCGCCCTGAGACGCTCGCCGAGAGAAGCTTTCCTCTTAAGCAGCGCCATTGTCGCCCGCCACCTTTCGCTCGACGGAGTCCACAGCGGCGTCGGCCGCTGCGCGCAGCTCGTGGGCGCTCGTTCCTGCGTTGAGAGGCTCGAGTACGGCGTTGAAGCGTGCGCGCTCGCTGTCGAACAGCGCCGCCAGACGTGTCCGGAGGTCCTCGCGGGCGCGGGTGGCCATCCGGCGCACAGCTTCCTCGCCGAAGATGGTCTCCAGAAGCTTCTGGCCGACCACCGCGGACCCGCCCGCGATGGCGACCTCGCCGCCGGTGAGCCCGGCGGTGGAAGCGAACACAACCAGCATGAGTGCGACGGTTGCGACGTTGAGCCCCAGCGACATGATCCGGGCGCGCTGGCGCTTGGCGCCGGCCGTGTCCTGGATGTGGCGCAGCAGGTCGTCTTGCCAGGCGCGGACGAGCGCCGCGGCGTCGGCTGAGATGTCGGCGCTGGCCCGGGCGAGCGCCGGATCGGCGCCGGCGCGCAGGTCCGGTGCGACCGCTCCGAGGTGGGACCACGAGCGTGCCGCGGCCGTGTCGGCGGCGTCGATGATGACGGCGTGCAGGCCGGACTCGAGCTCGGTTTCGACCTCGCGCACGGGGGTGGGCTGGCCCTTGAGCACTGCGCCGATGCGATCGACTGCGAGGGTGAACCACTTTTCCACGCCGCGGAACACGTCCGAGGTGCCCACGAAGTCCTGCCAGCGCTCGAGTACCTCCGTGCGCAGCAGCTTCCCGTCAGAGGTGGCGTCGTCGACGTAGTCGTGTGCGGCGTCGTAGTGGGCGTCGATAGCTGAGGCGAGCTGACCCGCGAAGACCTCCCGGTCTTCGCGCACGCCGGCGAGCTTATCGACGCGACCTGCCACCGCCTCAAGCGCACCCATCACCGTCTTGCCCGCGACTGCGCGCCTGGCCGCGGTGTCGCGGGCCAGGTTGTCGAGGTAGTCGCGCACCGGCGCAACCTCCGCAGCGGGCAGGAAACCGTCGAGCCCGGAGAAGAAACCGACAGTGAAGACTGGTGCGGAACCGAGCCCCGCCTCGGCCATCATGCGCTTCAAATCGTCCGGCACGGTAGCAGCGGCGTCGTCGTCGAGGCGGTTGAGTACCACGGCGACCTCGATGTTTCGGCCGGCGGCGTCGTTGAGGAAGCTCCACACGAGGTTGTCGGCGTAGCGTGCCGGGGTGGTGATGAACATCCACAGGTCAGCCGCCGCGAGAAGCTGAGAGGACAGGGCGCGGTTGCGGTCGTCGATCGAGTCGAAGTCCGGCGCGTCCAGCAACGCTAGGCCGGTGGGAATCGCGTCGGTGATAACGACGCGCAGCGCCGTCGATTGCTCGTCACCCGCGCCGTGCGAGCGTGCCAGGCCCGGGAGCACCTGCGGGGAGTTGAACCAGTCGGCGTCCGCCGGGTTGGCCACCAGGATCGGCTGGCGGGTAGTCGGGCGGATGACGCCGGGGTTGGTGACCTGCTCACCGAGAATAGCGTTGACCAGCGTCGATTTGCCTGATCCCGTGGACCCGCCCACCACTGCGAGCAACGGGGCGTCGACGTTGGCCAGACGCGGCAGGATGTAGTCGTCCAGCTGGGTGGCGAGCGCGGCGGCCTCCTTAGCGGCGGGGCCGTCGAGGCGCAGCTCACGGAGAACGTCGCGCAGGCGGGCGACGGCAGAGATGTCAGGGTGGTTCATCTCTCACATTGTTCCAGACCGCGCCGCGCCAGTCGTGGGCTCAGGGTCGGGAGAGGGGGCTAGGACTTCTTTACAACAGCCGGCTTGAGCGTCATCGCACCGAAGCCGTCAATCTTGCAATCGATGTTGTGGTCCTCCGGGCCGGTGCCGGCATCGGGGTTGAGGCGGATGCCGCGCACCTTGGTTCCGGCCTTCAGCGGCTGCTGCGCGCCCTTGACCTTGACGGTGGTGGTGACGGTGATCGAGTCGCCGTCTGCAAGCACGTTGCCCACCGAATCTTTGATTACCTGGGACTCAGCGGCGTTCTCGCCCGCGGTGTCCTCCGCGGAGAACTCGTGTGCGCACTCCGGGCAGACCACCAGGGGCGGCATCTCATAGGTGTACTCGGAGGAGCACTCGGGACAGGGGGGAAGCGTATCGGCGGCAGAAGCAGTCATGGCCAGGATTCTAAGCGATGCACGAGGCGAGTCCACACACGAGTGATCGGAAAGAGGGCGGGTACGTTGGCGGGTGTTCGGTATTATTGAACGTTCAGTATTGCTGAACGCGGGTAAGGTGAAATGCATGGAGCTGCGCGATACTCAACACTGGAATGAAATATTTCGGCGAGGTGGTATTCCCCTGGCGCTTGATTGTTCACAGTTCGGCGAATCTGCCGACGTTGTGACGCTACACGCCGGAGAGAAGCCAGAGGAGCAGGCTTCGTGGCCCGTGCATGTGGTTGTTTCCGATTCGCCGAGAGTCGAGGAGATCGCAGCAAAGGAGCGCAACCACAGCGTTTTGCTCCTGATCCCTAGCGCGACGCCGGAGCTCGCCGAGTCGTTGCGAGAGAATGGGGTTGCGTATGCGGATGAGCGTGGGAACTGCTTCATCTCAGGGCCGGGAATCCTGATCGATGTTCGTGGAAGGGCAGGTGGTAATCGGTGTCGGCGGGTGTCCTCACACTCCCGGAAACCCACTGCTTCCTTATTCACGCCAAGGCGCTCCCAAGTTGTGGCGATGATTCTGGATAATCCGGATCTACTTGAAGCGCCGATGCGTACCATCGCGAAGCTCGCGGGCGTTTCGGTTGGGACAGTCGCGCAAACGCTCGACCTCCTTGCAACAGCGGGTTATCTGGGAAAAAGTGAGCTTCACGGCACGTACCGCTTCGAGCGCATTGCCCCATTGCTTGACGCATGGGCGCGAGCATTTTCATCAGGGCTCGGCGAACACCTTGAACTCTTCCGAGGAGATGGGGACGTTGACCGTCTCGCGGCTATCCCGCCGCTGGGGTGGGTGAGTGGCGAACAGGCAGTTCCTGAGCTAGTGAAGGGGGGTCGCTCCGTCCATCTATACATTTCGGGGCAGGAGGACCTCCCCGAAATACTCCGTGCAGCCCGCCTTCGTAAGGCTGATGAGGGCGAGATTGTGCTGCGTTCAGCGTTCTGGCCTGGGATAGGGCAACGTGGCCGCGCAGGAGATGTTGAGGGGCCTGTGACGGCGTGGCCAAAAGCGCCACGCCCCTTGATATATGCCGATTTGTTGTCCACAAACCAACCTCGCCTCGTCGAGGTGGCGCAGGAGGTACGATCCGAAATTATTGACTAACCGGGGTGGAGTCGTGAATAGGGGGGAGTCGTGATGCTCGAGCAAATCCACGACCTACATTACGTCGTGGGAGAGATTGGAAAACACATCGATCGCGAGCGAATCATGGTCGTCGGAGCGCGATGTCGGGACATTCACCAACTGAATTATCGTGATCACCTTCCGGGGAGGACGACGAAAGATATTGACATCGCTCTGGCTATCGACACGTGGGAGGACTTTGAGCGGCTGAAAGCAGTGTTCCCATCGAAGGTAACTGCATGGCAAGCAATCAGTATCGGGGGTGTGTCCATCGATCTGATCCCGTTCGGAGACCTTGAAAAACCGCCAGGGGAGATTGTCGGTTCCAGCGGCTTCTCACTCAATGTAGAAGGCTTTCGGGAGGTCTTCGCCCAAGCTGAGTTCCACCGGTTTCTCGACGGCACCGAAATAAAGGTGGCATCCGTGCCGGGATTTGCAGTCCTAAAAATGCATGCTTGGTGCGATCGCTGGCCACAAGGGGTCTACAAGGATGCAGCGGATTTGGCGCTGGTCATTGCATGGTATGGGGAACGAGAGTCTCTATGGGGGAATTACTCTCGAAGAACAGCCGAGCGACACCTTGGAGACGAGGACTGTATGGCCGCCGAGCTACTCGGGGTCGACGCAGGGGAGTTGCTCGGAGAAGCGAAGGCGGAGGTGCTTTTCTGTCGTTTTTCAGAGGACGTGGTTCGCGAAAGGCTTGCAGAAGAATTGCTTGCCCCTGGCGAGCAGCGGTACCCGGTGCTCAGACGCCGCGAGCAGGTTGACGCACTGTTGGAGGGCTTGTGGTATCCGCAAGGTGGGCCAGACCTGCGAGCCTAGTAGATCACGGCGGAAGTGTTGGAGGGGAGAGCTTCCCCAAGCTACTCAGTCAGGAATTTGTCGCCTGTCCAGGCATTGTGGTTAAATACCACAGTTGCCTAGAGCTGGTCGGGGTTGGCGCGCGTTTCCGAGTGTCCGCCCCGAGACCCTTCGACAACGGTGCGAATCCGCAGTGCGGGGCCCGGTGTTCGTCGACAAGCGAAGGCGCAAAAGCAAGTGACCACGTGCGTTCAGGACGGGAATCTGACGCACATACAACCAGGTCAGGAGACCACTGTGATTCAGCAAGAATCGCGTCTCAAGGTCGCCGACAACACTGGTGCACGCGAAATCCTGTGCATCCGTGTCCTCGGCGGTTCTGTCCGACGCTTCGCCGGAATCGGCGACACGATCGTTGCCACCGTGAAGGAAGCCACCCCGGGTGGCAATGTCAAGGAGGGTGAGGTCGTCCGCGCAGTCATCGTGCGCGCGAAGAAGGAGACCCGTCGTCCGGACGGTTCCTACATCGCGTTCGACGAGAACGCTGCCGTTCTGATCAAGAACGACACCGAGCCGCGCGGCACCCGTATCTTCGGCCCTGTTGCGCGCGAGCTGCGCGACAAGCGCTTCATGAAGATTGTTTCTCTCGCACCGGAGGTGATCTAAGTATGAAGATCAAGAAGGGCGATATGGTCCAGGTCATCTCTGGCAAGGACAAGGGCGCTCAGGGCAAGGTCATTGAGGCCTACCCGCAGCGCAACAAGGTCCTCGTCGAGGGCGTGAACCGCATGAAGAAGCACGTTGCCAACTCCTACAACGAGCGCGGCGCAGAGTCCGGCGGCATCGTCACCCAGGAGGCCCCCATTCACGTCTCCAACGTGATGGTTCTCGACTCCGACGGCACCCCGACTCGCGTGGGCTACCGCTTCGATGAGAACGGCAAGAAGGTCCGCGTTGCCAAGTCGAACGGGAAGGACATCTAAGCATGGCTGAGAACTACACCCCGCGTCTTAAGACCCAGTACAAGGACGACATCCGCACCAAGCTCAACGACGAGTTCGGTTACGACAACGTCATGCAGATCCCGGGCCTGACCAAGATCGTCGTGAACATGGGCGTCGGCGACGCCGCGCGCGACTCCAAGGTCATCAACGGCGCACTCGAGGACCTCACCGCGATCACCGGCCAGAAGCCGCAGCTGCGTCGCGCGAAGAAGTCCATCGCTAACTTCAAGCTCCGCGAAGGCATGCCGATCGGCGCGAAGGTTACCCTCCGCGGCGACCGCATGTGGGAGTTCCTGGACCGTCTCCTCAACGTCGCTCTGCCGCGTATTCGCGACTTCCGCGGCCTGAACGACAAGCAGTTCGACGGTGCCGGTAACTACACCTTCGGCCTGACCGAGCAGACCATGTTCTACGAGATCGACATCGACAAGATCGATCGCGTTCGCGGCATGGACATCACGCTCGTCACCACCGCGACGAACGACGACGAGGGCCGCGCACTCCTGCGCCACCTCGGCTTCCCGTTCGTTGACAAGGACGGCAAGATGCAGCAGGCCTAAGGGCTTTTGCTTTACGACGTCAAAACCCCCTTCACAGTCCCACGTGGCTGCGAAGGGGGTTTCGTCTGTTGAGGTATCTGTTTGTTCGGTTAGCGGTGAAACGCCGTCGCGCGGGGTCCGACTAAAGTGCGCTACGACCCTGACATATCATCGGTTTCTTGTAGATCGCATTCCTTCCGCGCGCAGCGGCCACGAGGCTTTTATTACATGAGGGTTCCTAGAGCGTCTACATAGACAACTGAGTCACTGAACAAATAGAAAGTGAACGCAATGGCACTACACGAAGCAATCGACACTGGAACCGCCAAGAAGGCGGAGCTTTTAGGAAACGACTTTCCCCGTTTCGCCGTCCGCGCAATACTGGCGGGCATTTACCTCACCCTCGGCACGGCTTTCGCTGCCGTAGCGGGCAATGTGACGGAGAATCTCGCGCCAGGGACAGGACCGCTTGTCTTTGCCCTATTTTTCGGCCTCGGCCTTTTCGCGATTGTCATTCTCGGCGCTGAACTCGCTACGGGTGACATGATGTTCGGCTCCTGGGGTGCCGCACGAGGCCAGTTCTCCTGGGGCAAAGCCCTGTGGTTAATGATCGCCGCAACAATCTTCAACTTGGTCGGTGCGATCATCGTTGCGTTCATTATGAGCCAATCGGGCAAGCTCGGTGGGATGGACAGCACCCACCTGATTGCCACCTTGACTGAGGGTAAGTTGGCTAAGCCGGTCTCGGGTATGTTCCTCGAAGCTATTGCGGCCAACTTCGTGGTCAACATGGCCGTCGTTGGCGCACTCAAGGCTTCAGACATCGTGTCGAAGTTCGTCGTCATCATTCCGCTGATCGCCATCTTCGTCGGGTTGGGCCTCGAGCACGTCATCGCGAACTTCTCGCTGTTCACCTTGGCGTTTATCTCGGACCCGCAGCCCGCAGGATTCGGTGCTGCGAGCATTGCCCTGAACTGGGCCGTGGTGTGGGTGGGCAACATGATCGGCGGCGGGCTTGGCATCGGTGCTGTCTACGCCTGGCTGAACAAGACGAAGACCAGCTACCTCGACTAGGAGAAAAGCTATGCCAGCTCGCCTGCGTAGAGATTGAATCGGTCAGCGCGGGTGAAGCCAGCGAGCGCCATGCCCGCTTGGCGGGCGAGTTCGACTGCCAAAGAAGATGCGGCAGACACGGCGACGAGGGCGGGGAAACCCGCCATCGTCGCCTTTTGCACGAGCTCGAACGATGCACGCGAGGACATCACCAACACGAGGTTGTCTGCTGGGAGCAACCCATTCATCAGCAAATAACCGATGACCTTGTCGGCGGCATTGTGTCGGCCGATGTCTTCCCGGATGACGATGGGGTTGCCGTCGAGATCGAAGGCGCCGGCGGCGTGGATTCCTCCGGTTTTGCGGAATTGCTTCTGGCCGTCCCGGAGCTTATCCGGCAGGGATAAAACGTAGTCGGGGTCGAGCGCCACGGGCGAAATCGGGGCGTGGGCCTTATGTAGAAGTTCGCTGATGGACTGTGTGCCACACACCCCGCAAGCACTGGTCGCGGTGTTGAGCCGGATGACGTTGGGTGTCACCGGCGCAGCACTGTCTGCGAGCTCGATATCGAGCAGATTGTAGGTGTTCTCTCCGTCGGGGCCGACCGCGCCGGCGCAGTAGCGGGCGGTGGCGACGTCCTCAACCGACGTGATCAGTCCCTCGGCGTAGAGCCATCCGTGGGCGAGCTCGATGTCGTTGCCGGGGGTACGCATCGTGGTCAGCAGCGTTGTTCCGCCGGCACGAACCTCGAGCGGCTCCTCCACGGTGACGCTATCGGCACGCGTGTCCCGGGTGATCGCGCCGTTGTTGCGGGTGACTTTGGTGACAGCAAAGGCGCGGTTGATGCGACCCATTATTTTTCGTATCGCTCCAGGAGGGCGTCGATAAGCGAGAGCTTCTCACGCAGCTCGGCGGAAGCGTCTCCGTTGTCCCCGTGGGTCTCGGCCACGCGCCCGAGGGCGTATCCGAGGAGAAACGCTGTGGTAGGAGCGGCAGGGCGCGACGGGCCGTTGTGCGCGACGTTGGCAGTCATGTCGAGGATCGGGCCGACAGCCGAACGCGTGAACGCGGGATCGACGCCGAGCTCGCGCGAGACTGCGTCAAGCCATTCGTGGGTGGAGTTCAAGGATTCTTTCTCGGGCACGGCAGCGCTCCTTTTCTTTTGATGGGTTACAGGTGGGCGGAGTAATCAAGGTCGAACTCGGTGGTTCCCTTAATAGCGTGCGGGTTCGTCCGAGTGGTGATGCTCAACCGGTTGAATGAGTTAATTGCCAGAATGCTCACCAGGATCGCGTGGGTGCCATCGATTCCGAATGCCGTGACGGCGGAGTCCCAAAGCTCGTCCGGAACGGATTCCTCTCCGTCGATGTGCGTGATTGCGTCGGTAAGCCGCAAGACGAGGATCTCCTCCGCGTCGTAGCAGCTGGAATAGTTGGTCCAGTCCTCGGCCCTGAGGATGCGCTCCTCGGTCCACCCGTCGGTGCGCGCGTCGCGGCGGTGGGTGGTGATGCACGCCCGGCAATCGTTGAGGGCGGAGGCGCGAAGCGACACGAGGTGGCGAAGTTTCTCCGGGGTGTGGGCAGAGGAGTACTTCACCATGGGTAGCAGCGAGCGCATGCCCTCGCCGCGCAGCTGGGGGCGAGAGGGGGAGCGCTGTGCTGAGGAGTCGGAGGACTCGGCGGAAGATCCTGTGGACGGCATAGCACAACTCTAGGTGCGGTACGTGTGGTTATCCACAATCGGCCATTGGGGCGGTGAACGAGTGGTTGTTATCCACAGTTTTGCGTCGGTCGTGGGACTGCACGCGTGGAGTGTGCCTTATAAAAGGAGCACGTCGTGAGGGTGGGACTCGCTCTCTCGACGCTCGGGCTATCAGAGCGGAACGATTCACGGGGGGAAACAATGACCGAACATACGATGCGTGGGGAACCGGATGTCGACGGCGCCCTGGACGGGGTGCGGGACATGGCCAAACTCAAGGCGAAGGTGCGCAAACTTCTCAACCAGGCCGCCGACCGGGAGGGCACCGCGGAAGGAGACGCATTTTACGAGCGCGCGTTCGAACTGATGGCGGCCTACGGGTTTCGCGAGCGCGACATCGACAACCCGGACGATGGCGCCGACACCATTCATCTCCGCGTCGAGTTCGACGGGGCCTACACCGACATGCAGTCCTTGCTCCTGCTGAGGCTTGCCGACGCAATGCACTGCACCGGGTTCGCGCACAAGGCGTATAACTCCACGCGCACGCCGGCGGCCACCATCTTTGGGCTGCGCTGCCATGTCGAGCGGGTACGCATGCTGCACGCCCTCCTCAGCCCCGTCATGATCGCCGGGGCACGCCACCAGCGCTGCGCCGGATGGTACGACACATCGACGGTGGTCAAACGCAGGTCATTCATGACAGGTTTCATCAGCTCGGTGGGGGAACGGCTTGCACGGGCGGAAGATGACATCGCCGCGGGTCGCGGGAGATACGCGCTTGCGCTTATCGACGACCGCGAGCGCGCCCTCGCGCTCCAGGACGACTTCGCGCAGCGGGAGGGGCTGGAGCTGAGGAACGCCCGCAGCAACCGCACCTACGACTCGGCTGCCTTCGGGTATGGCGTGCATGCGGGTTCGCGCACCGACTTGGGTCAGGAGCGCGTGGGAGGGGCGAAAGCACTGCCGTTTTGACCTGAATTTATCCGCGCGGATGGCCTCCAGATGTTTTATGGTGATGGGCGTCACAGTCAACTCGGATAGAAAGGTGCATCACATGCAGCTGACTGGGCACGTGCGGACATGCGGCGGTGGCGCGCGCCGGGCAACGGCGATTGCGGCGGCAACGGTTCTGGTGACCTCGTCACCGTGGGCGGTGGCGGAGACAAGTTCGCTCGAGGGTTCGTCTGTGGGGTCGTCCGTGGTCACGTCGGGAGTGGTGCAACGTGGTGACTACGATCCGTTCTACGACACCTCTACCGTGACACCGACCAGAGTTGGGGAGATCCTGCGAACCCAGAGAGCCTCCTACTCGGGCATCTTCGGGGGAAACGACTGGGCGTTGCCCAACTCAGTGGACAAGATCATGTACACCACGGAAAACGCCGACGGTGAGCTCACACCGGTTACCGGCTACGTCGTCGAACCAACGGTGCCCTGGCGTGGGGCAGGGCCGCGCCCGACCCTCGTTATCGTGCGGGGAACCGTTGGGCAAGGCGACCAGTGCGCACCCTCACGCAACTGGCCGCTCGACGGCCAGCCCGATCCGGCGGCCTCCGGGCGATTCGTCGCGCTCGAGGGGCTCTACGACATGATGTTTGCCAACCAGGGTGTGCGCGTCGTCGTCACAGACCTCATCGGGATGGGCACGCCTGGCATGCACACCTATATGAATCGGGACGACCAGGCTCACGCGATGCTCGACGCCGCGCGCGCCGTCCGCACGATGGTTCAGGCCCGCGGCGAAACCTTTGGCACGGTGGGCCTCTACGGGCACTCCCAAGGCGGAGGTTCGGCGGCAGCCGCCGCCGAGGCCCAACCTAGCTATGCGCCGGACCTCGACCTCGTCGGCGCCTACGCCTCCGCGCCGCCGGCAGACCTTGACGCGGTGCAGCGCAATATCGACGGCTCCGACCTCGTTGGCGCCATCGGGTTCACGATCAATGGCTTGATTGAGCGCTACCCCCACCTCGCGCCGATCATCGAGGAGAACACCAACGAAGGCGGCAAGGCGGTTCTGGCAAACCTCTCCGAGATGTGTACCGACGAAATCATGGAGACATACGGTTTCCAAACCACCCGGGAATGGATCTCCGGCAACCGATCCCTCACCGAACTCATGGAAGAGTATCCCGAGGCGAAACAGGCGATGACTGACCAGCGCATCGGCGACGGCACTCCCACTGTGCCGGTGATGATCGTCTCTGGCCTCTATGACCGCAATGTTGCATACGGCCAAGCCAAGGACCTGGCGCGCAACTGGTGTGCCAACAACGTCCCCGTCTACTACCGCGATGACATCTTCCCTGAAATTGGCCCGATCGGGGAGTACAACCACGTGGCGCAGTCCGTCAGCGGCGCCGCTTTCGGTATGCCGTTCATGCTTGATCGCTTCCACGGGCGGCCACTCGGCCCGGACGTGGCATGTAGAAACTTCAACGGCAACGAGGGTTCCTCGGGGGCGGACTTGAGCTCCGCGCTCTCGAGCATGCCGCTGTCCAGTGCGCTTGTGCCCCCTGGTTCGTCCAGCGGAACCAGTTCCGGTACGGAGGGCTCTGGGACGATCGCTCCGTAGTAGGCTCCGCCGACCGAGCGCGGCCGGGCGGCGACGTGGGAAAAGAGGGAATTGCTTTTTCACCAGGAAAGCGGGTAGCGTTCAACGACGGACTTGCGCGCTGGCACGCCGACGCGCGCAACCGCCATACATTTGAACATCCAACTTTGTTGCAGGCCCCCCGCCGTCATGCGGACCGGGTGTAAGGGAGGCGGCGAGCGCCCCGCGTTACTTAGCGCGGGGGGCGTCAAGTAGCCCCCGACAAACCACACGGAAAACGTGATACGCGCAGCCAGCTCAGCGCTGTGCCGCCCGTATCGAGGTGGGTAGGGAACCGCAACGAGAAAGGTAAACGGTCACTACTTATGACCATGACTGATCCGATTGCAGACATGCTGTCGCGCGTGCGCAACGCAAACAATGCGCACCACGATTCCGTGTCCATGCCTTCCTCGAAGCTCAAGGTGAACATCGCCGAGATCCTCAAGCAGGAAGGCTACATTTCCGACTACAAGGTTGAGGACCAGAAGGTGGGCAAGCAGCTCACCCTCGACCTCAAGTACGGCCCGACCCGTGAGTCGTCCATCGCTGGCCTGCGCCGCGTGTCGAAGCCCGGTCTGCGCGTGTACGCGAAGTCGAACGACCTGCCGCAGGTTCTCGGCGGCCTTGGCGTGGCGATCATCTCCACGTCCCAGGGTCTCCTTACTGACCGTCAGGCTCAGGAGAAGGGCGTAGGTGGGGAAGTCCTCGCCTACGTCTGGTAAAGGGAGGTTGAAAGACTATGTCGCGTGTAGGTAAAGCACCCATCGCTATCCCCAATGGCGTAGAGACGAAGATCGACGGTCAGAACGTCGAGGTCAAGGGTCCGAAGGGCACCCTGGCGCTCGAGCTTCCGGCTCCGATCACCGCCTCCGTCGAGGACAACCAGATCGTGGTCTCCCGCCCGGATGACCACCGCACCAGCCGCGCTCTGCACGGCCTGTCGCGCTCGCTGGTCAACAACATCGTTGTTGGCGTCACCGAGGGCTACAAGATCAACATGGAAATCTTCGGTGTTGGTTACCGTGTCCAGCTCAAGGGCAAGGACCTCGAGTTCGCCCTTGGCTACTCCCACCCCGTTCTGATCGAGGCGCCCGAGGGCATCACCTTCGCCGTCGACGGCAACACCAAGTTCTCGATCGAGGGTATCGACAAGCAGCAGGTTGGCCAGATCGCGGCTAACATCCGCCGACTGCGCAAGGATGACCCGTACAAGGGTAAGGGCATCCGCTACGCAGGCGAGCAGATTCGCCGCAAGGTCGGAAAGACGGGTAAGTAAACATGAGCAACACTGCAGAGAACACGAAGCGCACCCCGGTCGGCCGCGATATCTCCTCCCGCCGCCGCGAGGCTCGCGTCCGCCGCCACAACCGCATCCGCAAGACGCTGCGTGGCACCTCCGAGACCCCGCGTCTCGTCGTCCACCGCTCCTCGCGCCACATGCACGTCCAGGTCATCGACGACCTGGCGGGCCACACGCTCATCTCCGCTTCCTCCATGGAGGCAGATGTGCGCTCGCTCGACGGCGACAAGAAGGACAAGGCGTCCAAGGTTGGCCAGCTCATCGCTGAGCGCGCCAAGGCTGCCGGCATCGAAGCAGTTGTCTTCGACCGCGCAGGCTACAAGTACCACGGACGTATCGCAGCTCTTGCTGAGGCAGCTCGCGAAGGTGGTCTGAAGTTCTAATGATCACCGCAATCAACACCACCAACGGAAGGAACGCGTAATGGCCGAACGTGAACGGCGTGACGGCGGGCGCTCCGCCGACAACCAGAACAACAACCGCAACGAGCGTGGTGGCCGCGGCCGCCGCGACGACCGCCGCAACCAGCAGCAGGATGAGCGCGACAAGTACATCGAGCGCGTCATCACCATCAATCGTGTTGCCAAGACCGTCAAGGGCGGCCGCAACATGTCCTTCACCGCACTCGTCGTCGTCGGCGACGGTGAGGGAATGGTCGGCGTCGGCTACGGCAAGGCCAAGGAAGTTCCGGCCGCGATCCAGAAGGGTGCTGAAGAGGCTCGCAAGAACTTCTTCCGCGTCCCGATGATCGGCGGCACCATCCCTCACCCGGTCCAGGCTGAGGCTGCAGCGGGCATCGTCATGCTCCGCCCGGCTGCCCCCGGTACCGGTGTCATCGCCGGTGGTGCTGTCCGCCCGGTGCTCGAGTGCGCTGGTGTCCAGGACATCCTGGCCAAGTCCCTCGGTTCCGACAACGCTCTCAACGTGGTCCAGGCGACTGTCGCCGGCCTCAAGGAGCTTGTCCGCCCCGAGGAGATCGCTGCCAAGCGCGGCAAGTCCGTCGAGGACGTCGCTCCGGCTCGTATGCTGCGCGCCCGCGCAGGACAGGAGGCGTAAGACAATGGCACTGAAGATTACGTTGCACCACGGCAAGGTTGGCGAGAAGCCGACTACCCGTAAGAACCTCGAGGCTCTGGGTCTGCGCAAGATCGGCCAGTCGGTCATCAAGCAGGACAACTCCGCTACCCGCGGCCAGATCCTCAAGGTGCGCCACCTCGTCACCGTTGAAGAAGTTGCAGGGGAGTAGAGACAACATGGCTGACATCATCAAGCTCCATGATCTGCGCCCGGCAAAGGGCGCTAACAAGGCCAAGACCCGCGTCGGACGCGGTGAGGCATCCAAGGGTAAGACCGCAGGCCGCGGTACCAAGGGCACCGGCGCTCGCAAGCAGGTTCACGCTGCTTTCGAGGGTGGCCAGATGCCGCTGCACATGCGTCTGCCGAAGCTCAAGGGCTTCAAGAACCCGAACCGCGTCGAGTACCAGGTGGTGAACGTGGCCGACCTCGGCGAGAAGTTCCCCAACGGCGGCGCCGTGTCCATCGAGGACATCGTCGCAGCTGGCCTGGTTCGCAAGAACCAGCCGGTCAAGGTTCTCGGCAACGGCGACCTGAGCGTCAAGCTCGACGTCACCGCGAACAAATTCTCCAAGTCCGCTGTGGAGAAGATCGAGGCTGCAGGTGGCTCTGTCACCGAGGCTTAATCTTCACGCACACTAGCGCGAAGAACTAACGGGCCACCTCCCGCTCCGGGAGGTGGCCCGTTTTCGTTATTTCGTTTGCCGGGGCGTATCGAGCGCTCACCGGCGACCTCCTACTGGCCCAGCTCCTTGCGCCGCTCCATAGCCACTTTCAGCCGCTCGGCGCGCCGTTCTTTTTCAGCTTCATTGAGCTCATCGTAGATTTCTTCGGCGTCGTCATCGAGGCCGTAGACCCATCTCACACCGGCTGACAAGAGCCCGGCAATCGGAAGGACAACCCAAAACGCGGACCAGTTGAACACGAAAAGGCCGAGGAAGAACAGTGCCATCGTGGCCGTCCAGATCACCGCGTCGGCTCTCTGGACACGCTTGCCCTGTTGGATTATCTGGTCGAGCTCGGCTTCGGCATCCGAAGAAACTGCAGAGCGCTCGGGGTGCTTGGACTCGCTGTCACCGGGGACGGCGCGGTCAGATAAGACCTCCGCGGGCATATCCGCAAAGACCGGAACCAAGTCGGAAGCGTGGGTAGAGCGCACGACGACAGCTGTGCGCGCGTCAAACTCATGGACATCGAGGTATCCATTCGTAAACAGCTCGGTCAGGCGGTCTAGCGCTGCTGACCGCTCTGAATCTCCGATGCGCTTGTCTGGCGTCTTTTCCATGGGTTCTCCTTAGCGCATTGTGATGCGGCGGATAGGTATCCGCACCCTCGCAGGCTGTCAAAGTGGGTCTCGTGTCACGATCTACCCACTCCGTCGCGTCAATGTGCGCAGGCAGAGCGGGGGTGCGTTTGGTGGAATGTCATCCACGCTACTACGCCCCCGCCAGCTGGGCTGGTAGGCTGTCAGGGTCAAACTCTGTCCTGAGTGTGGCGCCTGCCGCGCGCGCTCGGGTAGAACGTGTCCACAACCTTCGGGGCGCTGCGCGCCCGGAAGCCAGGAGGCTTTGTGTCCGCTATCGCTCAGGCGTTTAAAGACCCGGATCTTCGCAAGAAGATCCTGATCTCCATCGCGCTGATCATCCTGTACAGAATTGGTGCCCAGGTCCCCACCCCGGGTGTCGACTACGCTGCCATTGCCAGCCGTCTCAACGACATCTCCCAGGGGGAGAACGCGACGATGTTCTCCATCATCGGCCTGTTCTCGGGCGGTGCCCTACTGCAGCTATCGATTTTCGCCATCGGCATCATGCCCTACATCACGGCGTCGATCATCGTGCAGCTGCTCACCGTCGTCATCCCACGGTTCGAGGAGCTGAAGAAGGAGGGGCAGTCGGGTCAGGCAAAGATGACCCAGTACACCCGCTACCTCACCGTCGGGTTGGCGCTTTTGCAGTCGTCCGGCATCGTAGCGCTGGCCGACCGCGAGCAGCTGCTCGGCCAGGGCGTGCCGGTGCTGATCGAGGACCGCAACATCTGGACGCTCATCATGATGATCATCGTGATGACCTCCGGTGCGGTCCTCATCATGTGGCTCGGTGAGATCATCACCGAGCGCGGTGTGGGAAACGGTATGTCGCTGCTCATCTTCGCCGGTATTGCGACCCAGATCCCGTCGCAAGGCGCGACCATCCTGTCCCAGTCGGGTGGGGTGACCTTCGCGCTCGTGCTCGCGGCTGTCATTGTGCTCGTCGTTGGCATCATCTTCGTGGAGCAGGGGCAGCGCCGTATTCCGGTGCAGTACGCGAAGCGCATGGTGGGCCGCCGCCAGTACGGTGGCTCCTCCACCTACCTGCCGCTGAAGGTCAACCAAGCCGGTGTTATCCCGGTGATCTTCGCGTCCTCGCTGATGTACGTTCCGGTCCTGATCACCCAGATCGTAACCATGAACGACCAGACCCCGGCAGACAACTGGTGGATGAACAACGTCATGGCGTGGCTGCAGAACCCCGGTTCGTGGCAGTACATCGTGTTCTACTTCGCCATGATCATCTTCTTCTCGTTCTTCTACGTCTCGATCCAGTACGACCCGGCCGAGCAGGCAGACAACATGAAGCGCTACGGCGGCTTCATCCCGGGCATTCGCCCCGGACGCCCGACGGCGCAGTACCTCGGATTCGTCATGAACCGACTCCTGTTCGTCGGCGCGCTCTACCTTGGCGTGATCGCGATTCTGCCGAACCTCGCGCTGGACGCCGGCATCGGCGGATCCGGTCAAATGGGCATGACCGCGTTCGGTGGTACGGCTATTCTGATTATGGTGTCCGTGGCCCTGACCACGGTCAAGCAAATTGAATCCCAACTCCTGCAATCCAACTACGAAGGACTACTGCGATAATGCGTCTCGTACTTCTTGGCCCTCCCGGCGCCGGCAAGGGAACCCAGGCAACCATCCTTGCTGAAAAGCTCGGTGTGCCCCACATCTCCACCGGTGATCTGTTCCGCGCAAACATCGGGGAGGGAACCCCCCTCGGTGTGGAGGCGAAGGGATACATCGACGCTGGCAAGCTGGTCCCGACCGACGTGACTGCACGCATGGTCGAGGCTCGCCTCAATGAGGTTGATGCTGAGAACGGGTTCCTTCTCGACGGCTTCCCCCGCACAGTCGAGCAGGCCGACATCCTCGCCGAGCTCTTGGCTAGGAAGGGCGTCGCCCTCGACGGCGTGCTCAACTTCAACGTGGACGAGGACGTCGTGGTGGAGCGCATGCTTGCCCGCGGCCGCGCCGACGACAACGAGGAGACCATCCGCACCCGTCTCGGTGTCTACCGCGACGAGACAGCGCCTCTGATTGCGCACTACGGTGACGCGATCATCACCATCGACGCGGAAGGCGACGTTGACGAGGTCAACGCCCGCGCGATGGAGAGGCTCACACACAAGTAGGGTCCCGCACCCTCATGCCGGCGCTGCCTGATGGACGCGCCGGTTTTTCCATTCGTTCCACGCCCACAGAAAGGGAGGGGTCATGGCTTTTCGACGCCGGACCATCGCCGCGAAAACACCCGCGGAACTCGACGCCATGGAGGCCGCAGGTCGCATTGTCGGCCAGGCACTCGTAGAGGTGAAGGCTGCCGCTCGCCCGGGCGTGTCCACACTCGACCTGGACCGGGTGGCGGAGGAGGTCATCCGCAGCAACGGTGCGGTGCCCACGTTCCTGGGCTACCAGGGCTTCACCGGCTCGATCTGCGCCTCGGTCAATGACGTCGTGGTCCACGGCATCCCCAGCGCGGATGTGGTGCTCAAGGACGGGGATTTGGTCTCCATCGATTGCGGCGCGACCTTTGAGGGTTGGGTCGGGGATTCGGCGTGGTCGTTCGGGGTGGGGCAGTTGGAGGATGACGTCGATAAGCTCAATCGCGCAACCGAGTGGGTGCTGGCTGAGGGGATGAAGGCGATGATCCCGGGAAACCGGCTGACAGACGTCTCTCACGCCCTGGAAATGGCGACGTACGCTGCCGAGGAAAAGTTCGGCATCGCGCTCGGCATCCTCGACGGATACGGCGGGCACGGCATCGGCCGCACGATGCACGAAGACCCGTTCCTCGCCAACGAGGGCAAACCCCGCAAGGGGCCGACGATCCAGGAAGGCTCGGTGCTTGCGATCGAGCCAATGCTGATTCTTGGGGGAGAAACCGACAGCGAGGTGCTTGACGACGGCTGGACTGTCGTCACCGTCGACAATTCGCCTGCCGCCCACTGGGAGCACACCGTGGCCGCGACGGCGGAGGGCCCGCGGATTCTCACACCTCGGCCCTAGTGCGGCGCGTCGTGCGTCCACGCTCAGCGAAATCCACGCCAACGGTTATACTTTTGCTATGTCGTATACTCCGCGCCACGCCAAGCCTTCCGCAATGAAGCGTCGTGTGAGCTCCGTTGCCGCCGCTACCGGCGTGACTGCTGCTCTGATCGCCGCCCCCTTCGCCACCCCGACGGCTGCTGCCCAGGAGTCGAACCCGCTGGCACAGCTCAGCTCCGGCTCGTCCAGCCTGGACGCCTTCACTAACCAGGTGAACTCCTCCTTCGAAGGCATCTCGAGCTCCCAGCAGGCCGGTGCGCGTGACTCGGCGTGGGCCACCCGCGCCGCGTTGCTGCAGCAGGCTGAGGCTCTCTCCGCCCTCAGCCCGCAGCTGGCGGCCCAGGCGAAGACCGCCGTCGACCAGGCCGTCGAGGCATTCTTCCCCGGCCTGATCGCCGAGCGCACCGCGCCGGCACCGGCACCCGCGCCGGCACCGGCCCCTGTGCAGGCCGCGCCGGCTCCCGCTCCGGCCGCGCCCGCTTTCGACTACGGCCCCTGCCCGAAGGACGCCAAGGCATGCGTCGACGTTGATGGTCGCCGCTCCTGGCTGCAGTCCAACGGTCAGGTCTACCACCAGGCCACAAACATCGGCCCCGGTCGCGCAGGTTACGAGACCCCGCGCGGGACCTTCTACGTCAACCGCAAGGTCAAGGACGAGATCTCCTGGGAGTTCAACAACGCCCCGATGCCGTACGCGACGTACTTCACCAACAACGGTGTCGCGTTCCACCAGGGCGACCCGAGCATTCTCTCCCACGGCTGCATCCGCATGTACCGCGGCGATGCAGAGCGCTACTTCAACGACCTGCAGATCGGTGACAAGGTGTACGTCTACTAGACGTATCCGCCCGAATCCACCCGGTCTCTCAGCCCCTTTTCCGCCTTGTCAGGCAGGAAAGGGGTTTGTTTTTTCCCAGGTGAACAGATAGACTCGCCTCTTGGTGTCTTTCCGGACGGCTCACCCTGCCCGGATTGCCCAAGGTAGCAGTACGTAATTCAGTAAGCACCGTGGAAATTTCCTCGGTGTCGTAGGAAGTGGAGTGTATGGCTAAAGAAGGCGCAATTGAGGTTGAGGGCCGCATCGTCGAGCCCTTGAAGAACGCGATGTTCCGTGTCGAACTCGACAATGGACACGAAGTCCTTGCCCACATCAGTGGCAAGATGCGCCAGCACTACATCCGCATCCTCCCGGAAGACCGGGTCATCGTGGAGCTGTCTCCCTACGACCTGGACCGCGGACGCATTACTTACCGCTACAAGTAAGAGACCAAGCCTCCCTTCCCAAGGCACGCCCCTCGTTTTTTAAGTGGGGCAGCGCCCACAACCTCCGGTCACGGTGGCCGGAGCCGCGCGTAACCACGGCCCATCATCCGGCTCGGACCGGGTAAAGCGCCGCGTGGCGTGGACGGGTGGGGAGAAAACCACCGTAAAAACCTGAAAGGCACGTACCACATGGCACGTCTAGCTGGTGTGGATCTGCCGCGCAACAAGCGCATGGAGATCGCACTTACCTACATCTACGGAATCGGTGCTACCCGTTCCAAGGAACTGCTCGAGAAGACGGGCATTTCTCCCGACCTGCGCACGGACAACTTGTCGGACGACCAGCTCGCCGCACTCCGCGACGCCATCGAGTCCTCCTACACCGTCGAGGGTGACCTTCGCCGCGAGGTGCAGGCTGACATCCGCCGCAAGATTGAGATCGGCTCCTACCAGGGTCTGCGCCACCGCCGTGGCCTCCCTGTCCGCGGCCAGCGCACGAAGACCAACGCGCGCACCCGCAAGGGCCCGAAGAAGACCATCGCAGGAAAGAAGAAGTAAAACATGCCTCCTAAGACTCGTTCCGGCGCGCGCCGTGGTGGCCGTCGCGTCGTTAAGAAGAACGTGGCCGCAGGCCACGCATACATCAAGTCCACCTTCAACAACACCATCGTGTCCATCACGGACCCGAACGGTGCTGTGATCTCCTGGGCGTCCTCCGGCCACGTCGGCTTCAAGGGCTCCCGCAAGTCCACCCCGTTCGCCGCGCAGATGGCTGCGGAGAACGCTGCCCGCAAGGCAATGGACCACGGCATGAAGAAGGTTGACGTCTTCGTCAAGGGGCCGGGTTCCGGCCGCGAAACCGCCATTCGTTCTCTCCAGGCCGCTGGCCTGGAGGTGTCCTCGATCTCCGACGTGACGCCTCAGCCGTTCAACGGCTGCCGTCCGCCGAAGCGTCGTCGCGTTTAAGGCAGAAAGGAAAGAGGTAAAACACAATGGCTCGTTATACCGGCCCCGCTACCCGTAAGTCCCGTCGCCTCCGCGTCGACCTCGTCGGCGGCGACATGTCCTTCGAGCGTCGCCCCTACCCTCCGGGGCAGGCAGGACGCGCTCGCATCAAGGAGTCCGAGTACCTGCTCCAGCTGCAGGAGAAGCAGAAGGCTCGCTTCACCTACGGCGTCATGGAGAAGCAGTTCCGCCGTTACTACGAGGAGGCCAACCGTCTCCCCGGCAAGACCGGTGACAACCTGCTGGTGCTCCTCGAGTCCCGCCTGGACAACGTCGTCTACCGTGCCGGTCTGGCACGCACCCGCCGCCAGGCACGCCAGCTCGTGTCCCACGGTCACTTCACCATCAACGGCAAGAAGACCAACGTCCCGTCCCACCGCGTGACCCAGTACGACATCATCGATGTCCGCGACAAGTCGCGCAACATGCTGTGGTTCGAGGAGGCCCAGGACAACCTGGTCGATTCCGTTGTCCCGGCATGGCTGCAGGTCGTTCCGGAGACCCTGCGCATTCTCGTGCACCAGTTGCCCGAGCGCGCTCAGATCGACGTCCCGCTGCAGGAGCAGCTCATCGTCGAGCTCTACTCGAAGTAATCACTTACTTCACCCCGCTGCTGCTTTCCGACGCCCACCCGGCGATCTGAAACGGCGCGAGACCTTCCCAATCCCGTTCCTACCGGCATCAAATAGTGGTTGCCGACAAAGGAGAAGTTCATGCTCATCTCACAGCGTCCCCAGCTGACCGAGGAATACATCGACACCAACCGCTCGAAGTTCGTCATCGAGCCGCTTGAGCCCGGTTTCGGTTACACCCTCGGAAACTCCCTGCGCCGTACGCTGCTGTCGTCCATTCCGGGCGCAGCCGTGACCTCGATCAAGATTGACGGTGTGCTCCACGAGTTCACAACGATCAACGGCATCAAGGAAAGCGTTTCCGAGATCATCCTCAACGTCAAGGACCTGGTGCTGTCCTCCGACTCCGACGAGCCGGTTGTTATGTACCTGTCCAAGCAGGGCCCTGGCGACATCACCGCGGGCGACATTGAGCCGCCGGCTGGTGTGGAGATCCACAACCCGGATCTGCACATCGCTTCGCTCAACGAGCAGGCGCGTCTTGAGATGGAGCTCGTCGTCGAGCGCGGCCGCGGCTACGTCCCGGCCATGCCGAACGCTGGTGGAGAGGTTGGCCGCATCCCGGTCGACCAGATCTACTCCCCGGTTACCCGTGTCGCCTACAAGGTTGAGGCGACCCGTGTTGAGCAGCGCACCGACTTCGACAAGCTGATCATCGACGTGGAGACCAAGAACTCCATGACCGCCCGCGACGCTCTCGCGTCCGCTGGCTCCACCCTCGTTGAGCTGTTCGGTCTCGCACGCGAGCTGAACACCGCCGCCGAGGGCATCGAGATCGGCCCCTCCCCGCAGGAGACCGAGTACATCGCGGCCTACAACCTGCCGATCGAGGACCTGAACTTCTCCGTCCGCTCCTACAACTGCCTGAAGCGCCAGGAGATCCACACCGTCGGCGAGCTCGCTGAGTGCACCGAGACGGACCTGCTGGACATCCGCAACTTCGGCCAGAAGTCCATCAACGAGGTCAAGATCAAGCTGGCTTCGCTGGGGCTGACGCTCAAGGACGCACCGGAAGATTTCGACCCGACCCAGATCGAGGGTTACGACGCCGAGACCGGCGACTACGTCGACACCAGCGCGGAAGAGTCCGAGTAACCACCCCGAGCACGCGCTCACATAACCGCAACGAGGAGTACGAACATGCCTACCCCGAAGAAGGGTGCCCGTCTCGGAGGGTCTGCCAGCCACCAGAAGCACATCGTTTCTAACCTGGCTCAGTCTCTCTTCGAGCACGGTGCCATCAAGACCACCGAAGCCAAGGCCAAGATGCTTCGCCCCTACGCCGAGAAGCTCATCACCAAGGCGAAGAAGGGCACGCTGGCTGACCGCCGCGCAGTCGCCGCTGAGCTGCCGAACAAGGAGATCGTGAAGTACCTCTTCAACGAACTCGCTCCGAAGTTCGCCAACCGCGACGGTGGCTACACCCGCTCCATCAAGCTGGAGAACCGCTCCGGCGACAACGCTCCGATGGTGCACATCTCCCTCGTCCTCGAGGAGACCGTGTCCTCTGAAGCTACCCGCACCGCCCGCGCCGCAGCCTCCAAGCAGGCTGAGGCTGAGAAGGCCGAGCAGGTTGAGCCGGAGACCACCGAGGAGACCACCGAGGCTCCGGCCGAGGAGACCAAGGAGGACTAATCCTCACTTGGGTCTGAATGCCCCGTATGCGCTCATTGCGAGCGTGTGCGGGGCATTTCCCGTTGGTGGACCCTCATTCGGCATTGCTATGGTGAGCGGGTGACTTCCGATTCCCTGCGCCTGCGTTTCGACATCGCCTACGACGGCACCGACTTCCACGGTTGGGCAGCGCAGAAGCCGGCAGCGGACGGGACCCCGACCCGTACCGTCCAAGGAACGCTCGAGGATGCGCTGACCACCATCCTGCGCGCACCCGTGCGCCTGGCGGTCGCCGGGCGCACCGATGCCGGGGTGCACGCGAGTGGTCAGGTCGCCCACGCGGACATTCCCGCCGCCAGCCTCGAGCAACGCTCCATCGACGGCGACCCCGCTAATCTCGTCCGCCGCCTGGCCAAGTTTCTTCCGGATGACGTCCGAGTCAACGCCGTCACGAAGGCGCATCCGCTTTTCGACGCCCGCTTCGCCGCGCTCGATCGGACCTACGTGTACCGCGTCACCACGAACCCCGCCGGGGCGCTGCCCACCCGCGTGCGCGACACCGCCGTCTGGCCCAAGACGGTGGAGCTCGAGCGCGTGCAGGCGGCAGCCGACCTCGTCGTGGGGCTCAACGACTTCGCCGCCTTTTGCAAGGCACGCCCGCACGCCACGACGGTGCGCGATGTCAAAGAGATGTGGTGGGAGGAGGCGTCGACAAGCGAAGAGCCCTCCCTGTACCTCGCGCACGTGCGCGCGGACGCGTTTTGCTGGAACATGGTGCGCGCGCTCGTCGCGTCGTGCCTGATGGTGGGGGAGGGCCGCCGCGGCACCGAGTGGGTCGACGGGCTGCTGGGCCAGCGCGAGCGCAGCCCCGAGGTAAAGCTCGCGCCTGCGAAGGGCCTGACGCTGACCGGGGTGAGCTACCCGGCCGACGAGGATCTGGCGGACCGGGTTGCGGTGACACGCGACAGGCGCGCCCCTGTGCCGCGAGCCGAGTAGGTGGCCTCGACGCGTGGGGCCTAAACTTGCCTCGAATACAGGTGAGGATCCCCTCACCGCACTACACGATAGAAGGGAGCAGCGATGGCGCTTGCAGGAGTGGTGTTGATCGCCCTGCTCGTTTTCGTGCTCCCCGGTTTCGTCGTGTCGTGGGTCGCAGGCGCGAAGTCGCCCGCCGCCCTCGCTGCCGCGCTACCCGTGACTTTCGGGATAGTCGGTCTCAGCTCCTGGCTGTGGGGCGAGGCGGGCGCGCGGTTCGGCTGGCTGACCTTTAGCGTGAGCCTCATCTTTACTGTTGCCGCTGCAGCCGTGTGGCGCTGGGCGTTCGCCCGGCGGGTGATGCGCCGCGGTGACGTCTCGTGGCACCGCGCCCTGTGGCCTGGCGGCGCCCGCGCTGGCAGCATCGCCGACCCGTACTGGATCATTCCTGCGGCAGGTGTCGTCGCCGGAGCCTGGATGATTATCTCCGACCGGCTCTCCTGGCTAGTGCGACTGCCCCATGGGGTAGGAAACGTCGTCCAGGGTTGGGACTCGCAGTGGCACGCCAACCTGGTGCGCTACATCATGGACGAAGGTGTTGCCTCGGCCACGCGGATGGGCGAGCTGCAGAACATGGAAAGCCGCGCCGACCTGCTCTACCCGTCGGGCTTCCACGCGGCCACTGCGCTGTTCGCCCAGGCCGCCGGAATCGAGCCCATTCCCGCGGTCAACATCGCCGCCACCGTGGTGCCGGGAGTCGCGCTGCCGATCTCGATGGCGTGCCTGTGCTTCACAGTGCTGCGCTCCCGTGGGCTGACCGCTCAAATCGCCGCGGCGCTCGCCGCCATTGCGATCTACGTTGCACCTCCGCTGCTGTGGATCTCCGACTACGTGGGCATGTGGCCCTACCTCGCCGCAACGTGCATGGTCGGCTCCGTGATATGGCTGCTGTGCCGCGTTCCCGGCCACCGGGCGCTGGCATTCCCGGCCGCGCTTGCGTTTGTCGGAGTGCTCAGCACTCACCCGTCGGCGGTGACCTACGTTGCGCTGCCCGTCGCACTGTACTGGCTGACCAGCCTCATGATTCGCCCGGAGCGCTCCCGCCTCACCGACACGCTGTGGTTGGCTGTTCCCGCGCTCGCCGGCACCGTGCTTTTCCTGCCCCAGGCGCTCGCCGGCACTGAGCAGGCGGAGGAGGTCTCCGGCTGGGCAACACCCGAGGACGCGAGAATCACCGATCCGTGGAACGCCGTTGTCACCATGGACACCCGCCACGTCAGCGAGTTCTTCCCGGTGCTGCCGGAGCACTCCGCGACCACTCTGCTGTGGTTGGCCGGTTTCGGCGCTCTCGTAGCGCTTCTCTGGCGCGGGCAGATCTGGGCTGTCCTGTTCTATGCCTTCTCCGCCGCCGCGGCGGTCAACGCGATGAGTCCTTTCGACGGCTGGTGGGGTGAAACCCTGGCCATCGTGGGCAACCTGCACTACAACACCGCGCACCGGCTCGTGCTCCCTGTTGCGATCCTCACCGTCGCCGGCGCGGCCATCGGCGTGGCGGCCATGGTGCGCCTTGTCTGCCTCGCCCCGGTGGCGGCGCGCCGCGGCAGCGCCTCGTGGATCCGCGCCAGCGTGATCGCCTCCGTCGTCGTTGCCGTCGTGATCGCCGCGGCGACCGCCGGGTGGGTTCGCGAACGCGCCTCCGACGGCGCCCGGGCCGCCTACAGTGCCGCGCGCGTCGGTGACCGAATGGTCGACGATAATGACCTGCGGGCCTTCGACTGGCTGGCCACCCAACCCGCCGCATGGGAGGGCTACACCATGGGGGATCCAGCCGACGGACACTCCTGGATGTACGCCTACAACGGCGTGCCCACTATCTCCCGCCACTACATGTGGCCGGTAGGCGGGCGCGGCTCCAACACCGATGTCCTCTACTGGGGAACCGACATGCTGGGCAGCGGCGTGCGCGCCACGCGTGCAGGAGACACCTCGGCCATGACCACAGAGAACCTCGTTGATAGGGCAGCCAAGGACCTCAACGTCAAGTTCTTCATCGCCAGCCCCGAGCCCTTCTGGTGGATCCAGTACCCGAACTACGGGCAGATCAAGGGGCTGTGGACCTCGCCCGGGGTGACCCCGGTCTACCGCCAGGGCGAGACCGTCATCTTTGCGCTCAATGAGCAGTTCACCGACGCCGAGCTGCGAGCAATGCGCGCAGACGGGCTTGCACACGGCTCGGATGACCTACCTGAGTTGGAGCCGGTGGGGACGAGCTCTGGGGTAACTGCGGCTGCGCAGTAGCGCGCGCAGCGCCTCGTCCTGCGCTAGATTAACGGCAGTACAGGACATTCTTTCGGGGGGGAAGAAACATGGGGGCGAGCACCGCGCCTGAAAAGCAGCAGCGCCTGCTGCCCACGACGCGACCGCAGGTGGCCGGCTACCGGTTCATGCGCCGCCGGGTCGAGCACGGGCTCGTGTTTGGGGATATCCGCATGATCCACGACCCGTTGGGGACGCGGCGCAGGGCGATGCTGTTCGGCGTGGCCGCCGTGGCGATCATCGCCGCGGTCATGGGATTGTTGGCGTGGTTGCGCCCGAACGCCGACCCAGGCGACGCACCCATCCTGCGCAGCGGCGACGCAAACCTCTACGTCCGGGTCGGAGAGACCCTCCATCCGGTGACGAACCTGACCTCAGCCAGGCTGATCGCGGGGGAGCCGGCAGATCCAGTGCGCATTGGAGAGGCCAACCTGGCGCAGCGCCCCCGCGGAGTTCCAGTGGGGCTGGTGACAGCCCCGTCGCATTTCGCACCCGCCGATTCTGCGGACACGAGCTGGTCGGTGTGCCATTCCGGCGACTCCGTCACCGTCGCCGCGGGGGAGCCGGCGCGGGCGCTGGCGGCAGATCGTGCGGTCTTCACCCGTGCGGGCGGGGCTGAATGGCTGGTGACGCATGAGGGCCGAGCGTTGCTTCCTCCATCTGACGAGCCCGCCGGCCGCGTCGTGCGGCGCGGACTCGGTCTGGATGCGGACACGCCGGTGTGGGAGCCGCCAGTCGAGGTCCTCAACGCGCTGCGAGAGATGCCCCAGGTTGCGCTGCCGTCCCCGCTGCCGGAGGTAGTGGACACGGGCGAGGGCGTGTGGCTGCGCACCGCCGACCGCGGCGTGCAGGAGATCACTCCTGTGCAGCGCGATATCCTCGCCGATGCCGGGGCGCTGGTGCGCCGGATCGAGCGCGGGGAGCTGGCGAACTACCCGGACGCGTCGCCGCCTATCGACGTCCACCTGCCCACCGTCGCGCCCGCATGGGTCGATCCGAGCAACGAGGCAGTGTGCGTCAACGACAGCCGTGGTGCAGCGAGCGAACCGCCGCCACCAACCACCGGCACCACCGAGCTGTCCGGGGGCGCGGTCGCCACCCACTTCGCCGGGCTTGCCGACGGCGCCGTGGCCGTCGACACCGGACATGGCTACCACATTGTCTCCACCCACGGCCTGCGCCACCACGTGCCCGATTCCGGGACGCTAGAGGTGATCGGTGCACAGCACATGGACACAGTTGCGTGGGAGATCCTCTCACTCTTGCCGGAGGGGGACGTGATCGAGCGCGAAGCGGCCCTAACCGCGACGTATTAGCGCTCGACCTCGGCGCGGCCCGCCTGGCCGTGACGCTGCCCAGACCGCGGCGGCGAGTACGGCGGCCACGGCGAGGCTCACGGACACCGTTGCCGCCCGCTGCCCTGCGTTTGAGACCGTCTCGCGCGCAGGGCGGATCACCAGAGGTGTCCCGTGATCGGTGACATCGGCGTGGTCAGCCGTGTGAACGGGGACGTGGGTCACCACAGCCAGAGGATCCACCATCCCGCCCGCAGGCTGAGCGGCCGCGACCACGAGCTCACGGATCTGGGCGGGGTGGAGCTGCGGGCGGCGCTGCTTGACGAGCGCGACCGTGCCACTGACCACTGGGGCGGCGAAGCTCGTGCCCGCGAACGGTGCGACCACGTCGCGCTCGGGCTGCGTTCCGTACGCGAATCCCGGTCCCGTCCACGACAAACCGACCGGCTGGGCACCGGGGGCGGACAACGCCGGCGCGTCACCAGGCGTATCCACGGAGTAGGGAGCAATCGTGTGCTCGGAATCGCGGGCGCCGACGGCCAGCACCGTCGGCGAGTGGGCAGGAAGGACGTGCGAGCCCTGGTCGCAGGCCGGGCCCACGTTGCCGGCCGCGGATACCACCACGGTTCCCTCATGCTCAGCGCGGGCGAGTGCCTCGTCGAGCACGCCCGTATCGAACGCCCCGATGTCGCGGGGGTCGATACAGGTCACCACAGAAATATTGATCACGTCGACACCGTGGTCGAGGGCGGAATGGATGGCGTCGGCAAGCGTTTGCACACTTCCCGAGCCCTCCTCTCCCTCCCGCGGGCCGCGGTAGTGCGCAGACGTTTGGCGTATCGTGAGGATCTCTGCATCAGGTGCGATGCCGACACCGGTGGCCGCGATTATGCCTGCGACGACAGTGCCGTGGCCGTCGCAATCCATAAGCGGGTCCGGGGCGAGCGGGGTGACAAAATCCGCCCCGGCAACCAGCTGGTCCAGCTCCGGATGGGGGCTGACACCTGTGTCGATCACAGCGACGCGGATACCCGCTCCCGTGGCAAAGTCGTGCAGCTCGGGTGCCCAGTCCGGCGCAGGTGGAGCGAGTGCGTCGGCGGTGGCGACGCACGGAATGTCCTGCGCGCTGGCGGGCGGAGAGAAGGAGAGGCTGGGCAGAACCAAAGCGCAGGCGAGCGCGCCGGGTCCGAGGCGCTGACGCACTATAGCCCCCTGACCATGTCGAATACCCCCGCGATGTGGGCCGCGACGGGTAAAGCGGCCACGAGCGCGAGCGACTCCGCGCGCTCAAACCAGACGAGTGTCGTCGGTTCCAGCTCGGGGATGCGCGACGCCCACAACACAGCAGTGGCACCAGCTAGCGCGATGAGTATGGCAACGGCGATCAACACCGGGGAAGGCGCGTCCGCGCGGCCAGCTGCCACGGCACAGGCGAACACTGCCACCCATGCGATGGTGCTCAAGGCCACGCGCGGCACTGGGTAGTGGTGGCGCGCGGCGTGGAACGCCACCGCGCCCAGGGTGCACACGCACAGCACCGCGGCCCACACGCGGCCCGTCCACCCCAACCAGAGCAAGGCGGGAGCCGCAGCGAGCGCCGCCCCGATGCAGACACCGGCCGACACTCGGCGCGCCCGCCCGACGCGGACGTCGACATCGGGCTGGTAACCGTCGGCGGAGGACAATTCCTCCCCAGCGGTGGGAATCCGCGGAATTCTCAGCCCCGCGGCCCGGGTCGCGATTCCTGGCGCGGCCGCGCACACGATGACGACCGCAGCGACGGTGACGGCGGCGGGCGCTGCAGTGCTCGGCAACCACGCCGAGACTGCACCGACGGCGAGGAGGGCGGACGCGGTCGTCGTCGCGGCGGTAAATGAGGCATCAAGCAGACTAAACGCGGCACCGACCACGCTCACTAGGAAAAGGGTGCCGGCGCCGGCGAGCACGCCCCACGCCGGATCGGCTGAGCTCGTCCACGAAGCGGGCTCGCCTGCAACCCACCTCGCACAGGCCAGGGCGACGCTCACTGCGGCAGTCACGAACAAGGCTCGCGAGCGCGCGAACATGCTCAGCGCGACTCCGACACCTCCCACCACGGCCAGCGCGGTGGCGGCACCCGCCAACGGGAACAACACCGCCGCCAGCGCTGCACAGCCGGCCAGCGATGCCGCGGTGTCGAGGCCCGACACCTGAGCTGCGCGCGGGGCTGCCGCGGCGAGGGCTTCGGCGGCGTCGCGGACCACGGGAGGCGCCGTGGGCTCCTGAGGGCGTAAGACGATGACGGCGCCGTCGTAAAGCTTGAGCTGATGCAGCGCCGTGTTGAGGTCGAGTGGAGCGCCTGCAACCGTCGTGGCCTGCCACGGCCGGTGAACGGCGGGCAGATCGATAAGGCGTGCGAGCGCCGGAATGACCTCGGCGAGCGTCGACGATGTCGGCAGCGTGAGGTCGACGTCGCGGTGGAACGAAACGACATCGACGCGCAGCGTCACGTGCACGATGTGGTGGGCTGACGTGGCAACCATGAATTTCCCCCGTGAAAGATTCCGCAGGTGTGCCCTGCTGCGTGGCGGCGTCCCCCTTGCCGCGCACCACCGCCGATTATTGCCTATGCTCTGGTGCAGCGTCCACAGGAAGGGGAGTCGGCACGGGGGCCGGCGCCTGTGGCAGACGACGCATGGGGGGAGAGAAAACTCGTGCTTGGGACAGACACCACCGCGGTCATCGCACCGCTGCCCGCACATGCTGCGGATCCGGCTCCGCCGTTGCCGTCGGGAAGCATCAAAGCGGAACCGGTTCCGGAGGCGCACAAAGAAGCGCCGCAGCCGCTGGTCAAAATCGTCATGCCGGTGCTCATGCTCGCGGCAGTGGGCGCCGTGGTGGCAATCATGGCGCTATCTGGGCGCGGGATGAGCCCCATGATGATGCTGTTTCCGCTGATGATGGCCTTCAGCGTGCTCATGATGGTCAACCCGGGGGAGAAGGGCGGCAACCAGGACGAGGCGCGCCGGGTCTACCTGCGCCATCTCGACGCCCTCACAAAAGTGGCGCGGCGCAACGGGGAAAAACAGCGCGCGCACATGGAGCACTACCACCCGCACCCGGCGCAGCTCCTTGCAGCGACGCCGACAACGCGCGTGTGGGAGCGCTCGGCCGGTTCGCCGCAGCTGGGGGAGGTGCGAATCGGCGTCGGCGCGGGGGCGCTGTGCACGCCTGTCGACGTTGCCGATCCAGGCTCCCCGGAAGACCTCGACCCGGTGTGCGCGGTGAGCCTGCGGCGCGCGGTGGCCGCGGTGAGCACGGTCCACGGCATCCCTATCGTGGTCCAGCTCGCCGCGTTTCCAAGCATCGTTCTCGCCGGGCCTGGCGCTCTGGACACGGCCCGGGCGCTGGTGGCGCAGCTCGCGTTTTTCCACGGCCCCGAAGCAGTGGGCCTGATCAACCACCACCCCGATCCCTCCTTGGACTGGGTGAAGTGGTTGCCGCATACGCGCGAGCCGGACAACGCCGAGCTGACGGTTGTCCTCGGGGCGGCGGCCACGGCACACGCGGCGTTTGCGGAGCCTACCGCGGACTGTGTCATTGTCATCGATGACGATGCCGACTACGTCCTCGACGACGAAACGTTTCACCTCGTCTGCGACGGGGAGGTGACCGCGCGCACGGAATCCGGTGCGGAGACACTCGGCACCCACGACGTCCTATCGTGCGCGGAGGCGCAGTTCATCGCACGCCACCTCGCGTTCTACCGTCGGCCGTCCGATTCCGCGGGCACCAGCGGGACGGGACTGCTCGGGATGCTCGGCATCGAGGACATCGACGACCTGGACACCCGGACGATGTGGCCGGGCCGCGCTGGGACCCGCCAGCACCTGAGCGTGCCGGTAGGCACCACGCCTGCCGGCGCTCCCGTCCACCTCGACCTGAAAGAGGCCGCGCTTGGAGGAATGGGCCCGCACGGGCTGTGCATCGGTGCGACCGGAAGCGGCAAGAGCGAGTTCCTCCGGACCCTGGTGGTGGCGCTCGCCGCCACGCACTCCCCGGAGGAGCTCAACCTCGTGCTTGTGGACTTCAAAGGCGGAGCGACGTTTCTCGGATGCGAGGCGCTGCCGCATACCTCGGCCGTGATCACCAACCTGTCGGACGAAGCGGTGCTGGTGGAGCGCATGTACGACGCGATCTCCGGCGAGTTGAACCGCCGGCAGGAGCTGTTGCGCGCCGCCGGCAACTTCGCCAACATCACCGACTACTGCGCCGCCAGGGCAGCGGACCCGGGCCGGTTAGACCCGCTGCCGTCGCTGGTGATCGTGGTGGACGAGTTCTCCGAGCTGCTCAGCCAGCACCCCCACTTCGCCGACCTGTTTGTCGCGGTGGGCAGGCTCGGCCGTTCGCTGGGAGTGCACCTGCTTCTTGCCTCGCAACGGTTAGAGGAGGGAAAGCTGCGCGGATTGGATTCGCACCTGTCCTACCGCATCGGCCTGAAGACGTTTTCGGCCGCCGAGTCGCGTCAGGTGCTGGGTGTTCCCGATGCGCACGAGCTGCCCAACGAACCGGGGTCGGGATACGTGAAGTCGGGCCCGGGCGAGCTGACACGGTTGAGGGCGTTCTACGTCTCCGGGCCACTGGTCCGCGGTGTCAGACACGCTGACGCGTCCTCGTCGCCGCAGGTGAGGGTGTTTACAGGGTGGGCCGACCACGCCGCGCTGCACGCGCGCAGCCGGGAGGTTGAACAGTACGTGGACGAGTCCACGACGCTGCTGCAGGCGGTGGTGGAGGCCGCTGTGGCAACGGCGCGTGAGAGGAATCAGCGCGCCCACACCGTGTGGCTTCCGCCCCTGCCCGCAGAGATGGGGCTTGCGGATGTGTGCGACAACGCGGGATTCCTCCGGGCGGTCATCGGCATCACCGACGAGCCCTACCTGCAGCAGCAGGGCCATCTCGTGATCGATTTGTCCGAAAGGGGTGGCCACGTCGCCGTGGTGGGTGGCCCGCAGTCGGGCAAGTCCATGGCGCTGCGCACCCTCGTGGCGTCCCTTGCAGCAACCCACACCACGGACCAGGTCGGCTTCTACGTCATCGACGCAGGCTCGGGCAATCTCCGCGACCTGGAGCTTTTGCCCCATGTTGCTGGTGTGGCGGGGCGCGAGGACGAGGAACGGGTGCGACGGGTCGTCGATGAGGTCACCGCCCACGTCGACGACCCCTCCCTTCACGGCGAGCGGCACATCGTTCTCGTCGTCGACGGGTGGCACTCGCTGACGTCGACAGATTCTCCTTTCGCCGATGTGCGCGACGCATTGTCGCGCATCGCTGCTGACGGCCCCGCAGCCCAGGTGCATCTCGTGGTGTCCTCCCAGCGGTGGAACGCGTTGCGGGCCAACATCCGCGACCTCTTCGGCATCCGCGTGGAGCTCAAGCTCACGGAGGCGCACGATTCGCTGATCGATCGCACTCAGCAGGCGAAGGTTCCGCCGTCGCCAGGGCGCGGGCTCAGCGACGCCGGGGTGCACATGCTTGTCGCGGCCACCCATACCCAGGACCTCGCCCACATTGCCCACCGGGTCTCCGGGCAGACGCCGGTCCCGCGCCTTAAGGTCCTGCCGCGTCACATCGGGGCGGGTGATCTTCTCGACGCCACCCCGAACGCCGTCGTACTCGGCATGGGTGGTGCGGACCTGTCCACCGTGGTCTGCGAGTCCGGCCACGTTCTCACTGTGGGGACGGGTGGTTCGGGCAAGTCGACGCTGCTGGCCACGGTGCTGGCGAGCGTGGAACGGCTGCAGCGGGAGAAGGCGCGTCTCGTGATTATCGACCCGCGGCGCACCCACCTCGGACGCGTGGATGAATCCATGATTGCCGCTTACGCCGGATCGGCGCTGACTGCCTCGGAGGCGCTGGCTGCGGCGGCCACCACACTGACGAATCGCCTGCCCGGCCCCGACGTCACCGCGGAACAGCTCGCGCAGCGCTCCTGGTGGGACGGCCCGGAGATTTGGGTTGTCGTCGATGATCTCGAGCTGCTCCCCGATGACGCCCTGCGCCCCCTGATTCCGCTTTTGCCGCATGCTCGCGACGTTGGCCTCCACATCGTTTTAGCACGCAAATTTGGAGGCATCACGCGGGCGCTGTTCGGCGGCTTCCTCTCCGCGTTCAAGGACCTCAACCCGGAGGTTGTGCTTCTCGACGCCACCAGGGAAGAAGGCGCGGTCTTCGGCGTCAAACCCGTGCCACAAGAACCCGGCCGGGCCACATTGATCAGAAACAACACCCCGGCCGGGGCGATGCAGGTCGCCGCGACCTACGAGGAAGGTGGCCACCTGTGAGCACACCAACGCTGTCGGAGACCCCAGCGCTGACCATCACCATGAAAGGGGCCGCCGTCATTTTCGAGGGCGTCTCCAACGTTTACCGCTACGACCGTCCGGGACCGGCGGACGTCGCACACCACGTCCGCAGCGTCCTCGGGGCGGAACCGGGTGGGGCGGTGGTGCACGTGGTCGGGGAGGACGACGATGTGGATGCGCTCAGCCGCGCCCTAGTCGGCTACGACATCACGTTGACTGCAGAGCCCCTCCCCGTGGTTGCGCCCGACACCGTGGAGGACACCTCGACGGAGCTGCGCGTTCAGCGCCCGACGCCTGACGGCCGAAGCAAGGACGGGCAACGTGGTGACGGGTGGGTGATCGCGGCCGCAGCGGTCGTCGTAGCGGCGCTGGCGGCGGGCGCGATCTGGTCCTCGCTTAGCTCTCGGGTGGTCGCGGATAACACGGCTGTGTCTCAGAGCAGCGCGCCGACGTCAGTAGCTCGGACGGCGTCGACGACGCCGCGCTCAACCCAGCCTGCGACTCCGCGGACCGTCGTCGTGGAGCGGCAGGGGTTGCGGGTGGAGCTGCCCGCAGGTTTCACTATCGTCCCAGACGGCGACATGTGGCGCGCAACCGGGGACGACCCCGATTTCCGTCTCCAGATCGCCGTGGAAAACCTCTACCAGCTCCCCGCGGAGCAGATGGTGGCGCAGGTGGTCGACGAAGTCGAGGCAGATCCTGAGGTTGAGCTGGTGAGCAACGACGGCGCACATGTCCACTACACCCAGCGAAACAAGGACGGCTCCGTCGCCGAGTGGAGGACCTGGGCGGACGGAGGACACCAGCTCTTTGTTGGCTGCCATACCCGACAGGAAGCAACGACCGTCCAGAAAGCGACCTGCCGGATGGCGATGGAGTCTGCGGAATTCGAGCCTGCGGAAGCGGGTTAACCACGGCAGCGAAAAAACTTTTGCTGCGTAGGGAACCGGAGCGGGCCGAACACAGTCCAATACACATGTGAGAGTGGGACAGCCGGGTCAGTTCCGGTGCCGCCACCTACTCCACCGCCAGCACAGCGACGAATAAGAGGGGGATTCCCGCAATGGAGCAGTTCAGGACGGAAGCCGAGGTGATGCGCTCGGCCGCTGAGCGCGTCGACGACACCAATTCCGCCGTCAACATCGAAATCGACCGGGTTCAGCAGGTTGCCGAGTCCACCCGTTCCTTCTGGAGTGGTGAGGCGCAGCGCAGCTTCGACGATCTCATGGTGCGCTACGACAGTGCGCAGGCCCGACTGAGCGAGGCGCTTGCCGCCATCGCCACCAACATCCGCGACAATGCCCACCACTTCGAGGGCGTTGACGCTTCCAACACCGACGACTTCCGTTCCATCTCCGCAGGCCTGCCTCTGTAGCTGCCGGGCTGCGACTCATCCGAAAGACGCGCGAAAGGACACACAATGGAGATTAAGTACGGATTTGGGCAGCTGGCCGCCGCGGCAGAGGACATGGACGCCTCGGCAGCGAAGATCTCGGGCCAGCTCGCGGACCTCAAGAGCATGCTCCAGCCGATGGTTTCCACCTGGGAAGGCGAGGCTGCGCAGGCCTACGCCGCGCACCAGCAGAAGTGGGACCAGGCTGCAGACGAGCTCAACACCATCCTCCGCACGATCGCATCGACGGTGGAGGAGGGCAACGCCCGCATGAAGGCCGTCAACGCTGCGGCTGCTGCGAGCTGGTCCTAACTAAGTAGCGGCGACGTCTCGTTTCGAGCTCGCCACGTAAAGAGACTGCCAGCGCCGGAACAATCACGGGGGATGGACGCCTCCGGCGTTGGGAAGCCGACTTTGCACCGCACCGCGCCGCAGGGCTGATACCGCGCTTGGGGGAGCGTGGGGCGTCTGCGCCGAGGCGTGGTGCTCACCGCGCAAGACACTAACTCACAAATATCGGGGCAGCAGGACCGTCGCAGCGATGCGGCGGTCCTGTCTTTCGTGCACGGCGGAGCCGGTGGAGGTTGACCTTTCGAACGGATGTCCGACCCGGGCACATACGCAAAAGTTCATTACCGCTAACTACTGTGGCTGAACCGAAAACTCTCTGCTAGATTCATGGACGAAACCCCAAAGCCCCCTTTTTTTCTGAGAGGATCCCCTCAATGCCCGATATTGTGAGTCTCATCCGCTCCGGCCGTGTGGAGCAGCTGGTAGGCGCCGTCGCAGCTCTCATCACTGCGCTCGTTGCTCTCATCGCAGGTATCAGTTCCGCCGGCTCGTCTGACTCGGGCGCTGCTGGCCCCTCTACCTCTGCGAGCCCGTCCACCTCGGTGGTCTCCACTTCCGTGGTCTCCACTTCGCGTCAGCAGCAGCCGGTAGAGCCGACGCTGGTGATCAACTACGACAACGTCGTCGCTACTTATTTTGATAGAAATGTGCAGGTGGTTTTCAACGGGACTCCGTACCCGAACTCGTATAAAGCGCGGAACTTCAGAGACGTGACTTTGACCATCGGTAATCCGAGTGTGAATGGCTATACGAAGTTTTCGACCACGCTTGGTTGGAATGATGCTGATAGCGCCAGGTCGGATGCCGCTTACTTTGTCGCCGAGATTTACCGGAACGGAAAGCTCGTTGAATCAGTGCGTGTGAACCGCGGCCCGGCAGTCGACTACACTTACACGATCAACCCTGGCACCGATAAGCTCGGGGTGAGGCTGCGTGCCTACCGGGCTGACCACGTAGAAACCTCGTTGGACGGTGTCTCTCTCGGTACACCGAAGCTCAGCTAGCTCTCACTTTCTTCAAACCCTCGGCAACTTGGTTGTCGGGGGTTTGTTGCTGCGCACCTTCTTATTGGCCGTCGCAGCGATGCGGCGGTCCTGTCCTTTTTGGTGTTTGTCCCGCCTATCCCGTAATCTTTAACGCCTGTGTGCTTGGGTGCCTTGCGCACTTCCCCTCGGGTCTCCACCGGCCGCCGTTGGGAAGTACCTCGCACACTCCTGATGGCCGGCAGCTCACTAGACAGACTTTAAGGAGTCATGCATGTCTACTTACCACCCGAAGAGCGGTGACATCACCCGTAAGTGGTACGTCATCGACGCCACCGACGTGGTGCTGGGCAAGCTCGCTTCGACCGCAGCGGACATCCTGCGCGGCAAGCACAAGCCCCAGTTCGCACCGAACGTTGACACCGGCGACCACGTCATCGTGATCAACGCCGACAAGATCCACATCTCGTCCAACAAGCGCGACCGCGAAATGCGCTACCGCCACTCCGGTTACCCGGGTGGTCTGAAGTCCATGACCCTGGGCCGCGCTCTCGACGAGCGTCCGGATCGCGTCATCGAAGAGGCTGTGCGCGGAATGATGCCGCACAACCGCCTCTCCCGCCAGTCCATCAAGAAGCTTCACGTCTTCGTCGGCTCCGAGCACCCGTACGCAGCTCAGAAGCCGGAAACCTTCGAGTTTAAGCAGGTGGCACAGTAATGACTGATCCGCAGAACCACGCAGAAGAGAACCTCGGCACCGACATCGACGCAGCTACCGCTGCCACCGAGGAGTTCAACTACACCATCGGTGACGCCATTGCTCCCGAGGTTGAGGCTGACTCTGAGATCGCCGTTGAGCCGGTTTCCCTGCACGAGGGTCCGATCCAGACCGTCGGTCGTCGTAAGCGCGCCATTGCCCGCGTGACCGTCACCGAGGGCGAGGGCACCATCACCGTCAACGGTCGCGAGTTCGAGGAGTACTTCCCGAACAAGCTGCACCAGCAGGACATCCTCACCCCGCTCACCCTTCTCGAGCGCGAGGGCCAGTTCAACATCAAGGCCAACATCTCCGGTGGCGGCCCGACCGGCCAGGCCGGTGCTCTGCGCCTCGCTATCGCGCGTGCCCTGAACCTGTACAACCCGGCTGAGCGCCCGACCCTGAAGAAGGCTGGCCTGCTCACCCGTGACGCTCGTGCGGTCGAGCGCAAGAAGGCTGGTCTGCACAAGGCCCGCCGTGCGCCGCAGTACTCCAAGCGTTAATCGCTGGTTGTCACGGTGTATGCCGCTTCGCTGGATTCCAGCGGGGCGGCTTTCGCCATTTCTGCGTGTGTGCACCGTACGCAGGTGCGTGAAACGGGGTCAGGCATAATTATCCGCATGACTCGACTGTTTGGAACTGACGGCGTGCGCGGACTGGCCAACCAGGTGCTGACTGCGCCACTCGCCCTCAAGCTGGGAGCGGCGGCGGCCGTGGTACTTACTGAGAAGACTGGGAAGGGCCAGCGTCGGCCAACAGCGATTATTGGTCGCGACCCGCGTGTGTCGGGCGAGATGCTGGCGGCCGCGATGGCGGCCGGGATGGCGTCGAAAGGCGTTGACGTGCTCCGCGTCGGCGTTATTCCTACCCCGGGGCTTGCTTTTCTTACCGACGACTACGGCGCCGACATTGGCGTGATGATTTCCGCTTCCCACAACCCGATGCCGGACAACGGCATCAAGTTCTTCTCCGCGGGCGGCAAGAAGCTTCCCGACGACGTCGAAGACCGCATCGAGCAAGCAATGTACGACCTCGATGAGACGGGCCCGACCGGTACTGCCATCGGGCGTGTGATCGAAGAGGCTCCGGATGCGCGCGAGCGCTACCTCGCGCACTTGAAGGATGCCGTGAGTACTGATTTGAGCGGCATCAAGGTCGTGGTGGATTGCGCCAACGGCGCCGCCTCCGAGGTCACACCTGCCGCATACGAGGCCGCCGGTGCGGAAGTCGTGGCGATCTACAACGAGCCGAACGCGTTCAACATCAACGACGGCTCCGGCTCCACCCACATGGACAAGATCCAGGCCGCGGTTGTCGAGCACGGTGCGCACATTGGTCTTTCCCACGACGGCGACGCCGATCGCTGCCTAGCGGTGGACGCTGAAGGCAACATTGTCGACGGCGACCAGATCATGGCGATCCTTGCCAAGGGCATGAAAGACGATGCCAGCCTGCACAAGAACACGCTCGTAACCACCGTGATGAGCAACCTTGGTCTCAAGCTGGCGATGCAGCGCGAGGGCATCGAGATTAAGGAGACGAAGGTCGGCGACCGCTATGTCCTGGAGGAGCTCGGGCGCGGGGATTACTCGCTCGGCGGCGAGCAGTCCGGCCACATCGTCGTGCCCGCCCATGCGACGACGGGTGACGGTACACTGTCCGGCCTGATGCTCATGGCGCGCATGGCGCAGACCGGCAAGTCCCTCGCCGAACTTGCCGCAGTCATGCAGGTGTTGCCGCAGGTCCTGATCAACGTGCCTGTCTCAAACAAGGCGCGCATTCTCGATGACGCCACCGTGCGCGAGGGCATCGCCGCCGCGGAAGCAGAGCTCGGAGACACCGGCCGCGTGCTGCTGCGTCCGTCGGGTACCGAGGAGCTCTTCCGCGTGATGGTCGAGGCCTCGGATTCGGAGATCGCGCGCAAGGTTGCAGGTCGCCTCGCCGCTGTCGTCGCAGCGGTATAGGCGTCTTATACGAAGGGTGCGCAGAAAGTGTCGCGGTGTAGGGAACCGCGGCGCGGTTCGGGGAGTCTAACTAAGGTGCAATGATGTGGGCGGGTTGCCCGGCCTTGTCCGGGCAACCCGCGGGGAAACGCCTTTGTTGGGGGGGACAATGAACGACGTTGCGTTGAGCGTCGATCCAGACGACATGCGCGCGCGACTCGGCGCGGCCATAGAAGAACACCGCCAGCTCATCGCCGAGCTCGGTGCGCAACCATCAGAGTTTCCGGCAACAGCCGTCGGGGAGGGGTTCGCTCATTCCGCGGGCTCACTGTCGGCTGCGATGACCGACATCCACAGTTTGACCATTTCGTTCCTCGAGAACAGGGTCGAAGCGTGGGAGCAGATCCTTTCGCTTGTCGACGCCGTCGAGGCACACGACACCTCGAACGCGGCCGAGTTTGGCGGGAGGGGCACCCGATGACTGTGGTGTTAGACAAGCTTTCACACATCGCCGCCGAGGCCAGCTCACTTCCCACGCCGAACCCGGCCCAGGTAGCCGTCATCCACGATCTAGTCGCCTCGATCACCCAGGACTACCGGCGGACAGCTGGGATGAACCTCGACCTCGTGCGCGCTGGTGCTGAGAAGCTCGCCGGTGGTCGCTCAGGCGGTGGTGGCTTCTCCCGTCTCGGGCGGGGAGTGCTTGAAAGGGTGCTCGCCGACGGAATCGCCTACGGTGTTGGCGCCCTTGTTTCCGGGGCCGGTGACTGGTTCGCATCCATCGGCATCAGCAAAGATGAGGAGACGCGCCGCTGCGACGAGAGCACGCAGTGCAACAACGTCAACGAGCTCTGCCGGGCAATCGAGGAATGCTGCACTGCCATCGAGGAGGTGACTGCGACCTCCGACACAGCCTCGTCAGTGCTGCTCGATCTCGCCGCGGTCGCCATCGGCTTGGCCCGACGTCACCCGGTTGGCGCTGTGGGCACGCTCGTGCTCGGCCTCGTCATTGAGTCGCTAACGCACGTGAAAGCGACGACCCAGGACCGCAATTCGTGCATCGAGGGATGCCTCGCTGAATGCACCAGGCGGTGCAACGAAGCGCAGCAGCACCAGCCCAAGCCGGTCGCCCAGTTCGAGTGCCCGCCCCCTGCTGGCCTGAGCCCGCAGTGCGGTGCCCCAGAGGCGGTCAACGTCCCCGCTGCACCAGCACCCGCAACCTCCCCGGCACCCGCGCCCACTGCGAATGCAGAAGCGCTGTGCACCACCCCTGCTTCGGCGGCCCCGGCACTGCCTCAACCGCCTCAGCCACCACCGCCTGGTGCTGCGCCGGTAGCCGCACCACCTGCGGTCGATATGCCAAGCAAGACGCACGCCGCGGCAGTGGGATCCATTCAGGCGTCCGTAAACGCAGAGCTGTGCGTCAACGTGCACGCCTGCCCGCCCGCCCCAGAATGCGACGTTGAGGCTGCCGCACGAGTCATTGGAACTGTGGGTGCGATGAGCGCGGCATCGATAACCACTGGCCTGGATGCCCTGATGCGTTGCGCTACAGAGGCGGCAACAACGGCAATTGCTGAGGCGGCCGCCGTCATCTGCGAACCACCGCCGTGCCCGCCCGCTGAGGTTGAGCCTGTAGCTCAGGAGTGCGCGCCGGTGGAGTGCGGCGCCTCGCAAGCACCGGAACCAGCGCCAGAGCCAGAACCTGCTCCAGAGACCGAGTGCCCACCTGAGCCGCCCGTGGCGGAAGGAGTGATCCCGCCGCCTGTGGAACTGGCCGTTGTGGAGGAGCCGCCCGCGCCGGCTGCGAAGCTCGCAGCGTTCACGCAGCCTGCGGTTGCGGGAGACGTGGCGGTGGGTGATGGTGTGTCGGGGGGATACGACGCAGGTGCGCCCAGCCCGCATCTTGATCCTCAGCCGGTTGTCGCCGCTGAGGTGCAGGGAGCGGAGGTGCCCCTCGAGGTACATAACGTGCAGGAGTCTGTGCCGGTGCAACCCGCCGGTGAGTCGCGGATCAAGAAGACGGGGGAGTGGTGATGGATTTCATCGAGTTTGCGGAGCAGTACAAGATCCGCACGGCGAAACGAATGATGGACTTCGAGGCGGCCATACGCGAATCGCGCCGCCAGATGGAGCAGACGGCGCGACACCAGCAGTTGGCCCGCGAGTTAAACCTCAAGCGTCCGACCGATGTTCCCCTGGGCGCGTATCGCCCCCAACGCAACCGCCGTGTCCAAGGCGTACTGCGGCGCGAAGAACCCGGTGCCGAGACCTAGTGGATCGGTAGTCCGTTGTCGTTTGGAGTCAACCCCGCGTGCTTGGCCAGCTCCTCACCGAACATGGAGCTGACACCCTTACCGGATGCATCGACTTCAGAAAACGCCTCGTAGTCCTTGTCGCCACCTAGTTGGTGAAGGAAGTACCCGGTGAGCAGGGCGCGTACGGTCGACTGGACGCGGCGGTTCGGGGCACCGAGCCCGATGAGGCGCTTGGCCATTCCGTCTTCCGCAAAGTTGTTCTGGCTGCCGTTCTTCACCACCCGGTAGACCACCTCACCGGCCCAGTTGTAGGCCAGCGCGGCGGGGTTGCCGGGATCGAAAATCGCGTTTGCGTCCGAGTCCGGTCCGATCACCATGCCGGGGACGAAGAGGTTTCGGGCGGCGTCGATAGCTGAAGGGGCCGTGGCTGCAGGGAAAACTGCGGCGACCGCGGCGAGCTTCTCATTTTCGACAGCGGCCAGGGTCGCCGCGCCCGCGCCCATGCCGTGGCCGGCGAGGCCGAGCTTGCTGGGGGCGACGGTGATGTTGCCGTTGCCGAGGCGCACGCCAGCGAGGATCTGCAGGGTGGTCTCCAGGTCAGCTGCGAGGCCGGCATGGTCGGGGTTAAGACCCGTTTCCGTATCGGGAGCCGCTACGACGATGCCCCAGCTGGCCAAGTGGCGCAGGGTGTTGCGGTAATCGGCGACGCTGCGCGTCCAATCGTGGCCGAAAGCAACAGCCGGAAGGTCCGTTCCCTCGGCGGGGGCGTAGAGCACACCGGGCAGACCGGTGTAGCCGAGGTCGCCTTCCATCACCTGGTGCGGGCCACGGTTGGTCAGGTCGGAGAGATTCTTCAGTTTCGCAGACACGTGGACAAGGATACGTGATGCCGCACGCACATGGCGGGGGTTGGGGCGCGTGCCAGGGCCGTCGGGGAATAGGTGCGCGGGGTTGGGGATGTATCCTGTTTCCCATGTGTGGAATCGTGGGATACGTCGGCCAGCGCGCGTCGCTGGATATCGCGCTTGAGGCGCTGCGTCGGATGGAGTACCGCGGGTACGACTCCGCAGGTATCGCGGTGGCGGGCAGCGGGGATTTCTCTGTGGTGAAGCGTGCCGGCAAGCTCGCCAACCTGGAGGACAAGATCGCCGAGGTCGGCCGTGAGAACCTCGCCGGCACCACCGCCATCGGACACACCCGCTGGGCAACGCACGGCCGCCCGACGGATGAGAACGCCCACCCGCACCTCTCTTTCGACGGCAAGGTGGCGATCGTCCACAACGGAATCATCGAGAACTTCGGCCCCCTGCGCGAAGAGATTGAAAAGGAAGGCATCACGTTCGCCTCCGAGACCGATTCCGAGACCGCGGCGCACCTGCTCGCCCTGGCGTACAACGACGGCGACACGGCGGGTGACTTCCGCGCTTCCGCGCTGAAGGTCCTTAACCGCCTCGAGGGCGCCTTCACCCTGCTGTTCCTCCACGCTGACCACCCCGACCAGATCATCGCTGCGCGCCGCTCCACCCCGTTGATGGTGGGCGTTGGCGAGGGCGAGATGTTCCTCGGTTCCGACGTTGCGGCATTTATCGAGCACACCAAGAACGCGGTGGAGCTCGGCCAGGATTCCGTTGTCATCATTGACAAGGACAACTACGAGATCCTCAACTTCGATGGCACTGAGGGTGAAGGCACCCCGTTCGTCATTGACTGGGACCTGGAGGCCGCGGAGAAGGGCGGATTCGACTCCTTCATGCTCAAGGAGATCTTCGAGCAGCCGGCCGCCGTGCGCGACACGCTCGCGGGCCACTGGGACGGGGAGCGTGTCACCCTTGACGAGAACAACCTCACCGAGAACGACCTGAAGTCCTTCAACCAGGTGTTCGTGGTCGCCTGCGGTTCCGCCTACCACTCTGGCTTGGCTGCGAAGTACGCCATCGAGCACTGGGTGCGCATCCCGGTGCAGATCGAGGTGGCTTCCGAGTTCCGTTACCGCGATCCGATCCTCGACGAGCGCACGCTCGTTCTCGCGATCTCGCAGTCGGGCGAGACCGCAGATACCCTCGAGGCAGTGCGCCACGCCAAGACCCAGGGCGCAAAGGTGCTGGCGGTGTGCAACACCAACGGTTCGCAGATCCCGCGCGAATCCGACGCTGTGCTCTACACCCACGCCGGCCCGGAGATCGGTGTGGCCTCGACGAAGGCCTTCCTCGCCCAGGTTGCCGCGAACTACATCGTCGGCCTGGCGCTCGCCCAGGCGAAGGGGACGAAGTACCCCGACGAGATCCGCCAGATCTGGGATGAGCTCGAGGCGATTCCGTCCAAGATTGAAGAGGTCCTCGAGGTCCAGGAGAAGATCAAGCACATTTCCTCGACCCTGGGCGCGATCAAGACGATGCTCTTCCTCGGCCGCGGCGTGGGCTTCCCCATCGCCCTCGAGGGCGCGCTCAAGCTCAAGGAGCTGGCCTACATCCACGCCGAAGGGTTCCCGGCAGGCGAGCTCAAGCACGGCCCAATCGCGTTGATCGAGGACGATCTGCCCGTCGTGGTCATCGTGCCGAGCCCGCGCGGCGTCTCCCAGTTGCACTCGAAGATCGTGTCCAACATTCAGGAGATCCGCGCCCGCGGTGCAAAGACCATCGTGATTGCGGAAGACGGTGACACCGCCGTCGAGCCCTTCGCGAACTGGCTTATCCGCATCCCGCAGACCCCGACCATCATGCAGCCGCTGCTGGCCACGGTTCCTCTGCAGTTCCTCTCCGCGGATATCGCGCGCGAGAACGGCAACGAGGACATTGACAAGCCGCGCAACCTGGCCAAGTCCGTTACCGTCGAGTAGGCGACTGCCCGAGAGGAGAGCCGGTCTACCGTGCTCAGTGCGTTATCGCTGGCCTTCATTGACTCGATCAACCTGCTTCTCATCGGTGTGATCGTGGCCGTGGGCATCGTCTCCCCCCGCGCGAGCGCGTCGGGGAGAAGCCGTTATGCGCCGATTACGGCGCTGCTCATCGCCGGGGACTGGCTCGGCGTGGCCACCTTGGCGCTGGTCATGCTCGTTATTTTCGACGGGCTGGGGGAGGTCGTCCAGAGCTTCGTCGAAGGCCCCGCCTTTGCGACGGTGCTCATCGCCACTGGCCTTGTAGTCGGCCTGCTGGCTCTAAAAGGCGGGGATAATTCGGCGTTGATCGACAAGATCATGCGCCCGCTGCGGACTCCGAACCCTTTGACTGTGGTGACCGGGTTTGTGCTCGGGGTCGTGCAGTCCGCCACCTCGGCGCCGTTCTACCTGGGGCTGGCGGTGTTGTCGGCCGCCGGCATCGACCCGTTGGTGCGCTACGTGTCGCTCGTTCTCTACGCGACGGTCGCGCTCAGCCTGCCAACGCTATGCGCTTTCCTCGTCGGGTGGGTGCGCGCTCGCCCCGACAGCCTGGCGGGGCACGCCTTCGTGTGGGCGCGGGCGAACCCGCGGACGATGACGCTTGCGGCGACCTGGGCGGTTTCGGTGCTGCTCATCGGCCTCGGTGTCGTGCACCTGGTTTAAAGTGGGCGGCATGAACTTGCTCGAAGCCCGGATCGATCTCGCGGCGATCGCGCATAACGTGCGCACAGTCAAACAGCGCGCCGGGGATGCCCGGGTGATGTGCGTGGTCAAAGCCAACGCATACAACCATGGCGTTGAGCGCGTCGTGCCAGCGATGGAAGCCGCCGGCGCGGACGCATTCGGGGTCGCCACGTTCGCCGAAGCCAGCGTCGTGCGCGAGCTGACCGGCCTTCCGGTCCTCGCGTGGCTGTGGGTTCCCGGCCAGGCCATCCCCGACGGTATCGAGGTCGCTGCGCCGAGCATTCGCCATCTTCGCGCGCTTATCGACGCCTCCTTTACCAACCCCGTCCACATCAAGGTCGACACGGGCATGAACCGTGCCGGGGTCGACGAGGAAGAGTGGGACGAGGCCTTTGCTCTGGCGCAGCGCGCCGGACTGAACGTCGTCGGCCTCATGTCCCACTTGGCGTGCGCCGATTCCGCAGACGGGACCTACTCCGACGCCCAGGCGGACACGTTCCGCCGTGCTCTTGCCGCAGCCCGCGCCCACGGGCTCGCCATCGAGTGCGCCCACATTGCGAACTCGCCCACTGTGCTGTCACGGGAGGACCTCGGCCTTGACATGGTGCGCCCCGGCATTGCGTTGTACGGGCACGAGCCCGTGGAGGATGCGGACAACGGGCTGCGCCCGGCGATGACGTGGGTGGCGCGCGTGCTCGCGGTCAAGCCTGTCCACGCCGGCGAGGGCGTGAGCTACGGCCTGACGTGGAACGCGCCGGCCGACGGGATGACCGCCGTGGTTTCTGCCGGCTACGCCGACGGGGTCTCTCGCGCGTGGCAGGGGTACCTTGAGGTCGGCATCAACGGGCGCCTCTACCCGCAGGTCGGGCGCGTCTGCATGGACCAGATCGTCGTCTGGCTCGGCGACAATGCCGGCGGCGTTGCTGCAGGCGACGAGGCCGTCCTGTTCGGCGAGGGCGGGCTCAGCGCTACGGAGCTTGCCGCGCGAGCCGGAACCATTAACTATGAGGTCGTGTGCGCCCCGGGCGGTCGCACCGTGCGCACCTACGCGGAGGAGGACCGATGAGAGGCGAATTCGCAGTAGCGGGGCAGCGCGTCTGTGACACGGCGGCGCAGACAGCGGCGCTGGGCCGTGAGCTGGGCAGCGTCCTGCGTGCCGGGGATGTGGTGATCCTCGATGGCCCGCTCGGTGCGGGCAAGACCACCCTGACGCAGGGCATCGCTCAGGGGCTAGGAGTGCGCGGGCGCGTCACCAGCCCGACGTTCGTTATCGCTCGCGAGCACCCCTCGCTTGGCCGCGGCCCCGCGCTGATCCACGTCGATGCGTACCGGCTGTTGGGGGAGGGCTCCTCCGGCGACCCCTTGGGTGAGCTGGATGCTCTGGATCTGGATACGGATCTTCTCGGCGCCGTGGTCGTAGCCGAGTGGGGCGGCGGGTTGGTCGAGCAGATCGCCGGCGGCTACCTGCTCATCGAGTTGGACCGCACCACACTCGTGGAGCAGGATCCGGACTCGGAGGCGCGCATCATTTCGTGGCGCGTCGTCGGTGGGGGACCTGACTCTGACACCAGTTCACACGCTGACGCTGACGTATAGGCTTCCCGTGTCCGGGGAGGAATGTAGGCTTGGCAACTATGTTGAAGCTGAGCAACAAGCACCGAAGCTGGGTCGTCCTCGCAGTTCTTTTCTGGCTGGCGGTCCTCGCCGCGATCATTGTCGTCCCGCAGACGCGGGCTGCATCGGGGGTGCAGACCGGGCACACCAACTCGCTCGAGCAGGCGCTACTGCACAGTACGCCGGCTGCAGGCGATGCAACCGTGGGCCAGCTCGTCGACCCAGCGCGGGTTTATGACGCGTCCGAGTTCGCGGGCTACCTGAGCCTCTGCCCGAATGAGCCGCCGCAGCTCGCCGCCGCCAAGATGGATCAGCTCGGCCTGACGGAGGCGGACGTCAACCTCACCGGCCCGTACGGCTACATGATCCTGCTGTCCGCGCAGACTGATGAGGTCGTGCTGGATCGCGTCAACCTCCAGGCGGTCAACATCTGCACCGTTCCGATGGATCAGCCGTACCCGCTGAACACCCCGCTGCCGTTCTACATGGACAACGCCACCTGGACCCTGGGGGCGAACGCGCAGTGATCGTCCTCGCCCTCGATACAGCCACAACGGATTTGATCGCGGGCGTGGTCGACAGCGAGACGGGTGAGACAATAGCGGAGTCGATCGTCGAGACCCGCGCGCACAACGAGCAGCTCGTTCCCACGGTGCAGTCGCTTCTCGACACCGCAGGGCTGGCCTTCACCGACATCGGCGCTGTGGTTGTCGGCTGTGGGCCCGGGCCCTTCACCGGCTTGCGGGTCGGGATGGCCACGGCGTCTGCTCTCGGGCAGGCCCTCGGTGTGCCTGTCCATGGGGTGGTGACGCACGACGCCGTCGCCCACGCCCTGGCCGCCGACTCCGCTCTAGTGGTCACGGATGCGCGCCGCCGCGAGGTGTACTGGGCCCACTACGTCAATGGGCGACGTGTCGCCGGCCCGGAGGTCACCGCGCCGGGGGCAGTGCTTATCGACGGCGACGTCGCGGTACTCAGCGTCCCGCAGCATCTAGCGGAGACACTCAACGTCGAGGCCCGGAACACGGTGTACCAGTCTCCAACGCCCGCCGCCCTGGTCGCGGTGGCTGACCTCGACTCCGAGCCGGCGCTGCTGGTGCCGCACTACCTGCGCCGACCCGATGCGGTGCCGCCGACACCGAAGCCGAAGTCGCCGGCGATTCCGGACGTGGATATTTCCGCCGCCGGGTCCGCGCGATGAAGGTACGTGAGCTCACGATTGCGGACGCGACTAAGGTCGCCGAGCTAGAGCACGTGCTTTTCGCCAACGACAGTCCGTGGTCGCGTGACGTGTTCGTCGCCCAGTTTGCGCACCCCTACACTTTCTACCTCGGTACTTTTGACGAGGTAGACGGCAACGAAACCTTGGTGGGGTACGCGGGTGTGGCGATGCTCGGCCCGCGTGACGACCCCGAGTTCGAGGTCCACACCATTGGCGTTGACCCCGCCTACCAAGGTCAGGGGATTGGCCGAGCCATGATGGACAACCTCGTCCACACTGCGGACCTGATGGACGGGCCGATGTTTCTTGAGGTGCGCACCGACAACGCACCCGCCGTGGCGATGTACGAAAGCTACGGTTTCATCCGCCTGGCGGTGCGGAAGAACTACTACCAACCTTCGGGGGCGGACGCGTTTTCGATGATGCGCCACCGCGCGAGTGAACGGGAGAGGAAGTCACGATGATTGTTCTGGGGATCGAATCCTCCTGCGACGAGACTGGAGTGGGCGTGGTGCGCCTCGGAGCGGACGGTGAGATGGAGGTGCTCGCCGACTCTGTCGCGTCCTCCATGCAGGAGCACGCCCGCTTCGGCGGTGTCGTGCCCGAGATCGCCTCGCGCGCCCACCTCGAGGCCATGCCGCAGGTGATGGCGGCCGCGTTGCGCGAAGCAGGGGTGGATAAACCCGACGCCGTCGCCGCCACCGTGGGCCCAGGGCTTGCGGGAGCGCTGCTGGTCGGGGCGTCGGCAGCCAAGGCCTACGCCGCCGCGTGGGGCGTGCCGTTTTTCGGGGTCAACCACTTAGGTGGCCACGTCGCGGTGGCGAACCTGGATGACGCACGCGAGCTGCCACACTCCATCGCGCTGCTTGTCTCCGGGGGCCACACGCAGCTCCTTGAGGTTCAAGCAGTGGGCAAGCCCATGCGCGAGGTGGGCTCGACGCTTGACGACGCCGCCGGCGAGGCCTACGACAAAGTCTCCCGTTTGCTGGGGCTGGGGTATCCGGGTGGGCCGGTCGTCGACAAGCTAGCGGCGAAAGGCGACCGCAACGCGATCGCGTTCCCGCGGGGGTTGAGCAAGGCCGAGGACCTACGCGGCGAGCACCGCTTCGACTTCTCGTTTTCTGGGCTGAAAACGGCGGTGGCCCGCTACGTCGAGGCCGCCGAGCGCGAGGGGCGCGTGATCTCGGTGGAGGACGTGTGCGCGTCGTTCCAGGAGGCAGTGTGCGACGTGCTCACCGCGAAGGCTGTCATGGCGTGTGAGGACACGGGCGCGCGCACGCTGCTGCTCGGCGGGGGAGTGGCGGCTAATTCCAGGCTCCGCGAGCTGGCGGCCGAGCGGTGCGCTGCGCGCGGCATCGAGCTGCGGATCCCGCGGTTCTCCCTGTGTACCGACAACGGCGTGATGATCGCGGCGCTGGCCGCGCAGCTCATCCACGAGGGTGCTGAGCCTTCGCCGCTAGGGGCGGCGACGAACCCGTCTCTTGAGGTCGAAACTCCGCTGGTGTAGAGCGCCGGAAAGGTTGAGTGTTAGCACTCGTAAGGGTAGAGTGCTAACACGGTTGTTAAGAGCTCAGTTGTTCACCCGCGACGACGGCTGCAGTCCCCTTAAAACCTGCGTAATCGCTCAATTGTAAAGCTCAACACACGAAAGGTCGTTGATCATGGCAAACGTCAACATCAAGCCGCTCGAAGACAAGGTTCTCGTCCAGATCGCCCAGGCTGAGACCACCACCGCCTCCGGCCTGGTTATTCCCGATTCCGCAGCTGAGAAGCCGCAGGAAGCCGTCGTCATCGCAGTAGGCCCGGGTCGCCTGGACGACAACGGCAACCGCGTCGCCGTCGACGTCAAGGAGGGCGACACCGTCGTGTTCTCCAAGTACGGCGGAACCGAGCTGAAGTACAACGGCGAGGAGTACCTGCTTCTCTCCGCCCGCGACCTGCTTGCCGTCGTCGAGAAGTAATTAAGGGGGCTTAGCCACCAATGGCAAAACTTATTGCATTTGACCAGGAGGCCCGCGAGGGTATCCAGAAGGGTGTCGACACGCTTGCCGACGCCGTCAAGGTCACCCTCGGCCCCCGCGGCCGCAACGTCGTGCTGTCCAAGGCATGGGGCGGCCCGACCGTCACCAACGATGGCGTGACCATCGCCCGCGACATTGACCTCGAGGACCCGTTTGAGAACCTTGGTGCCCAGCTGGTCAAGTCCGTCGCGGTCAAGACGAACGACATCGCCGGCGACGGCACCACCACCGCGACCCTGCTCGCCCAGGCACTCGTTTACGAGGGCCTGCGCAACGTCGCAGCTGGCGCGAACCCCATTGAGCTGAACAAGGGCATCCGTGCGGCGGCCGACAAGGTCGTCGAGGAGCTGCGCAACCGCGCAACCGAGGTGTCCTCCTCCACCGAGATCGCCAACGTGGCCACCGTGTCCTCGCGCGACCCCGAGGTCGGCGAGATGGTTGCCGGAGCCATGGACAAGGTGGGCAAGGACGGTGTCCTTACCGTCGAGGAGTCCCAGTCGATCGAGTCCTACGTGGACATCACCGAAGGTATCTCCTTCGACAAGGGCTTTTTGTCCCCGTACTTCATGACCGACCCGGACGCCGGCCAGGCCGTGCTCGAGGACGCTCGCGTGCTGCTCGTGCGCAACAAGATCTCCTCGCTGCCGGACTTCCTGCCGCTGCTGGAGCAGATTGCCAACGAGTCCGTGCCGCTGCTCATCATCGCCGAGGACGTCGATGGCGAGCCGCTGCAGACCCTCGTGGTCAACTCCATCCGCAAGGCACTCAAGGTCGTCGCCGTGAAGTCCCCGTACTTCGGTGAGCGCCGCAAGGCCTTCATGGACGACCTCGCCGTGGTGACCGACGCCACCGTGATCGACCCCGAGGTGGGCATCAACCTCAAGGATGTCACGCTGGAGCAGCTCGGCTCTGCGCGCCGCATCACTGTGACGAAGGACGACACCGTCATCGTCGACGGTGCCGGCACCGCCGAGGCCGTCGAGGAGCGCCGCCAGCAGATCCGCCGCGACATCGAGGCGACGGATTCCACCTGGGACCGCGAGAAGATGGAAGAGCGCCTGGCCAAGCTGTCGGGTGGTGTCGCCGTCCTGCGCGTCGGTGCAGCCACCGAGACCGAGGTCAACGAGCGCAAGCTCCGCGTCGAGGACGCCATCAACGCAGCCCGCGCCGCAGCCCAGGAGGGCATCGTGGCCGGCGGTGGCTCCGCACTCGTCCAGATTGCCAAGGAGCTCGAGGCGTTCGCCGAGGACTTCACCGGTGAGCAGAAGATCGGTGTCCTCTCGGTTGCCCGCGCGATGACCAAGCCGGCGTTCTGGATTGCCGCGAACGCTGGTCTCGACGGCTCCGTCGTCGTGGCGAAGATCGCGGAGCTCGGCAACGGCGAGGGCTTTAACGCCGCGACGCTCGAGTACGGCAACCTGCTGGAGGCCGGCATCATCGACCCGGTGAAGGTCACCCACTCCGCCGTGGTCAACGCGACCTCTGTGGCGCGGATGATCCTCACCACCGAGGCGTCCGTCGTGACCAAGCCTGCCGAGGAGAACGACTCCCACGCCGGCCACGGGCACGGCCACGCACACTAAGCCTGGTGTTAGGGCCTGGTATCGCGTCTGACGATCACAGGCTCTGAGGGGCAATTAAGCCCGGGGCGTCCCTGCGAAAAAGGGGCAGGCCCCGGGCTTTTCCTTGCCCTGGTACCGAAAATGCGTACGGAGAAGGCTGGCCTAGCGTGACGAGGCGGTGAGAGCGACGCTGCCGCGTGAGGCACCGCGCAGCAGGGACTGGCGCTCTGCCTCGCTCATGCCGCCCCAGATGCCGTAGGGCTCCGCGACCTTGAGCGCGTGGTCGCGGCACTGGGTCAGGACGGGGCAGGAGTAGCAGATAGCCTTGGCCCGGTTTTCACGCTGAGCGCGGGCGCGGCCTCGCTCCCCGTCCGGGTGGTAGAAAACCTCGGAGGCCTCGCCACGGCAAGCGCCGTGGAGCTGCCAATCCCAGAAGTCTGCGTTGGGGCCAGGGAGCAGGTGGGGCTGCGACATGAACTGGAGCTCCTTATTAACTTCGGTGTCCGATAGATATAAGTCCCGCAAAGCGCAGAAGTGCCGCTGAGTGCCGGTGCCGCGCTTGCTCCCGAATGATCACCGACTTCGGTAAACGCTAGGTATCGGATGAGTAACAGGTAGTTGCGGCACGGCCGAACCCTGCAAAAAACATGCCCATACACTGGGGTTTCTTTGCAGGTTAAAGATGGGTGAATTTCTGGCGATGTCCAGGTGCGCCTCCACACGGTCGCCCGGCGCTGCACCGCGCTCCTTCTCAGCCAGATTCCTGCACGAGAAGTGGATCTGGGGCGTAGGATAGATGGGCAATTGAGTAAATCGCGCCGCTCGAGGTGAACGCACACGCAAACGTGCGCATCCGCCCAGGCGTGTTCGGGCGGTACCGGGTGGCGGGGACGATGTCCGCGCGGTCTTGTTCGCCGTGTCCAGCCACAGGGAGGAATGCGATGTCGAAAACTGACCTCGACTCCGCCCTTTCGGCACTCGTGCCGAAGGCCGTGCGTGGCGACCAGCGCGCGATCCAGGACATTATCCGACTGATCCACCCGCCGGTGTTGCGCTATGCCCGTGCTCGTATCGGCGGCGGGCGCACTCCCACGGCGGACGACGTTGCCCAGGAGATCTGCCTCGCCGTCGCCACATCTATCGGCCGCTACGTCGACACGGGCAGGCCGTTTATGGCCTTTGTTTATGGCATCGCGTTCAACAAGGTCGCTGACGCGCACCGCGCTATGGCGCGTGACCGGATCAGCCCCACCGATGAGGTTCCGGATCAGGAGTACACCGGTGGAACCCCGGAGGAGTTTGCGCTGGTCAGCGACGGTAGTAACAGAGTGAGGGAACTGCTCGATTTACTAAGTGACAAAGCTCGAAACATCCTGATTCTCCGGGTGTTCGTCGGGCTATCGGCGGAGGAAACTGCGGAAATCGTGGGCGGCACAGCAGGTGCCGTGCGGGTCGCTCAGCACCGAGCGCTAGCCACGTTGCGCCAGGCCATTGATGAAGGGAACACACCATGAACCGACGCGAACACGAGGACCAGCCTCGTGAGCTTTCTGCGCTCTTGGGTCCCGTCATGGATGATGACGCATTCCTCACCGCCTTGTCGCGTGGCGAGAACACGAGAGACGATGAACTTGGAGAGCTCTTTCTCGCGCTGCGTGCCGACGTCGAGCGTCCGATGCCGTCGGCGCCGCTCGTCGGGGAGCCGGGGGAGCATGAGGAATCTAGCGATTCCGCAGGCGCCGAGGCGAACGTGGCTTCCCTCGATAGCGCTCGTTCGCGTCGCCGCGTCAGCCCGTGGGCTGCAGCCCTGTTGGGCGCTGCGGCGTCAACCGTTGCTGTAGTCGGCAGCGGTGCTGCCCTCTACGGCGCTACCCCGGGTTCCCCGCTGTGGGGGGCGTCCACCGCCGTCTTCGGTGACCGTGCTGCGGTCGTAGAACTGGCCGGAACGCTCGAGGATCTTGACGCCGCCAACAAGTCCGGCGACGCCGATGGGGCACGCAAGCTTCTCGAGCAAGCACGCTTGCTGGTGGATTCAATTCAGAACCTCAACAAGGACGAGCACCACCCGACCCCGCAGACGACAACATCGGTTGCAACGGAATCCGTCACCGTCTCGCCCGATCGCCCAGAGCCCGCCCCCGCTGCACCGGTCGAACCGGTCCCGGCAGAGGCGCCGAGCGTGGCAACAGCCACCGAGACGGAAACTGCGACCGTCACCAGCGTGGTCACGGTGACGGTAACGGCTCCGTCCCGCCCGCCAGTGAGCTCGCCTGCGCCCACATCGACCCGCAGTGCTGAGCCAGCGCCGGTCCCGACCGGGCCTGACGCGTTCGTGGACCCGTTGGCGACAGCTAACGCTCCGGCAGAGGGCGTCGCTGAAGGAAGCTAGGTTGCCGCCCGGGCGCGCGCCCTCCTAGCGCGCGTCGAGGCCATCCAAGTAGCCGAGCGCATAATCCCACGGGACATACGCCTCGACGTTGGGCTGCGCGCTGGGCTCATGGACGGGAGGCAACTCGCCGCGGAGGCTGGCGAGCATGTTCGCCTCCATGATCTCCCAGTTGTAGTAGTGCATCTGGTCGCAGTCTTCGCACATGAAGTAGATGCCGAGGATGCCGCGTGGCTTGAGCACAGCTTTGAATTCGCGCACCTGCGCCAGGTCGCGTGTGACATCGACGCGTTCCTCGGGCGACAGCGGCACAGCAACCTCGTCGTCCTCGATGAAGGATGCCGGGTCATTGGGGTCGTCCGCGAACGGGTCGAGGGGCATCATGTCGTCGTAGTTCACAACAAATCACCATATTGCGCCCGTGTGGCCGGGGCAATTCCCTCTAGGTGCAGTAACGGCGGGGCGAGCGCGCCCGCGGGCTTCCGCGGGTTCACCACCGCTTCACCACGGGTGTGCATGAGGCGCTTTGCGACGCCTGATCGGACGGACAGTGTCGAATTTGGATGGCCGTTATATCATGTGTGAAACATCAGGGCATGTGATGACGCGCGTGAAGGAGAAGCACTTTAATGGGACGAGACGACGTTCAGAATCGGGTCCAAACGGGTGGAGACGACCCCAACAAGATTGCACTGCGGGGCCTGACGTTCGATGATGTCCTCCTCCTCCCAGCGGAGTCCCACATCGTGCCGGGTGAGGTCGACACCTCCACGCAGTTCACCCGCAACATCCGGTTGAACATGCCGGTCGCCTCCGCGGCCATGGACACTGTCACCGAGTCCAGGATGGCGATTGCGATGGCGCGCCAGGGCGGCATCGGCGTGCTGCACCGCAACCTCAGCGCTCAGGACCAGGCGGAGCAGGTCGATCTGGTGAAGCGCTCCGAGTCCGGAATGATCTCCAACCCGGTTACCGCTTCGCCCGATATGACCGTCGGCGACGTTGACGATCTGTGCGCCCGCTTCCGCATTTCGGGGCTACCGGTTGTCGACGCAGACGGCACCCTCGTGGGCATTATCACCAACCGTGACATGCGCTTCGAGCCGGACTACGGCCGCCGCGTCACCGAGGTCATGACGGCTATGCCGCTCGTCGTTGCCCCGGACGGCGTGAGCAAGAGCGAAGCGCTGTCCCTGCTCAGCGCCAACAAGGTGGAGAAGCTGCCGATCGTCGATTCCGCGGGCAAGCTCACCGGCCTGATCACGGTCAAGGACTTCGTTAAAAGCGAGCAGTACCCGAACGCGTCCAAGGACGCCCAGGGCCGCCTGCTCGTCGCAGCCGGCATCGGCACCGGCGAGGACTCCTACCAGCGTGCGGCGCTGCTCGTCGAGGCAGGCGTGGACGCGCTTGTGGTCGACTCTGCCCACGCCCACAACAACCGCGTGCTCGAGATGGTCTCGCGTGTGAAGAAGGACTTCGGCGACCGCGTCGACGTGGTTGGCGGTAACCTCGCCACCCGCGAGGCAGCGAAGGCCATGGTTGAGGCTGGCGCCGACGCGATCAAGGTCGGTATCGGCCCGGGCTCCATCTGCACCACCCGCGTCGTCGCAGGTGTGGGAGCCCCGCAGATCACCGCGATTCTCGAGGCCAGCGTTCCGGCGCGCGCCGCGGGCGTGCCCATCATCGCCGACGGCGGTATGCAGCACTCCGGTGACGTCGCCAAGGCTCTCGCCGCGGGCGCGTCGACCGTCATGCTCGGTTCGATGCTCGCCGGCACCAAGGAAGCACCGGGCGACATCGTCGTGGTTGGCGGCAAGCAGTACAAGCGCTACCGCGGCATGGGATCCATGGGCGCGATGCAGGGCCGCGGCCTGTCTGGTGAGAAGCGTTCCTTCTCCAAGGACCGTTACTTCCAGGCCGACGTGACCAGCGAGGAGAAGCTGGTGCCGGAGGGCATCGAAGGCCGCGTTCCTTACCGCGGCGAGATCGACGCGATCACCCACCAGATCGTCGGCGGACTGCGCGCGGCGATGGGTTACACCGGTTCTGCGTCTATCGAAGAGCTGCAAACGCGTCAGTTCGTCCAGATCACCACCGCAGGCCTGCGTGAGTCGCACCCCCACGACATCACCCAGACCGTCGAAGCGCCGAACTACCGCAGCTAGAAGGAGCAGCCACTCATGCGCGACTACGTCGAAATCGGAATCGGCCGCGAGGCACGTCGGGCCTACAAGCTCGACGACATTTCCCTGGTGCCCGCGAGGCGCACTCGGTCTGCCTCGGACGTGGATACGAGCTGGAATATCGACGCGTACGCGTTTGAGTTCCCGCTCCTGTCCCACCCGACGGACGCTCTGGCCAGCCCGGAGTTCGCCATCGAGATGGGACGCCTCGGTGGCCTTGGCGTGCTCAACGCCGAGGGACTGATTGGCCGCCACGCCTCCTTCGAGGACGCGGTAGCCAAGGTCTCCAACATCGGTGCCGTCTCGGAGGATTTCGCGCGCATGGACGAAGTCCTGCGCTCGCGCCACTCCGCGACCAAGACCCTGCAGGAGCTGCACGCGGCTCCGCTGGACTACGACCTGCTGTCCGAGCGCATCGCGCAGGTGCGTGAATCCGGAGCCACCGTCGGTGTGCGCGTCTCCCCGCAAAATGCGCGCGAGCTCGCACCGGTCGTGGTGAAGGCCGGTGCAGAGATCCTCTTCATCCACGGCACGATCATCTCCGCCGAGCACGTGCAAAGCGGTGGCGAACCGCTCAACCTGAAGGAGTTCATCGGTTCCCTCGAGGTCCCCGTCATCGCCGGAGGCGTGCACGATTACACCACTGCCACGCACCTGATGCGCTCGGGCGCCGCCGGCATCATCGTCGGCTCTGGAAACACGAATAGCTCGCAGACCCTCGGCTTGGGTGTTCCGATGGCGACGGCGATCGCGGATGCGGCCGCTGCGCGCCGCGAGTACCTCGATGAGACGGGTGGCCGCTACGTGCACGTCATAGCCGACGGCGAGATCCGTACCAGCGGCGACATCGCCAAGGCGATCGCGTGCGGAGCCGATGCCGTCATGGTTGGCCGCCCCTTGGCCGCGGCACGGGAAGCCGCGGGCCATGGCGTTTACTGGGAGGCTCCGTCGGCGCACCCGCGTTTCCCGCGCGGTTCCGTCGCACCGATCGGCTACACCGAGGAGCGCCAGCCCCTCGAAGCCGTGCTCAACGGCCCGGCGAGTGACCCGTACGGCACGATGAACCTGGTTGGTGGCCTGCGCCGCGCTATGGCGAAGTGCGGCTACACCGATGTCAAGGCATTCCAGAAGGTCGATCTTGCCATGAACCGTTAGGGTTGCCCTTAAGTTCGCACGCAGGCCCGGCCCAGATATGGGTCGGGCCTGTTGTGGGTTAAGATCTGGTGCGTGACTACTCCCGGAACGCGTCCCGTACTCGTCGTCGATTTCGGCGCCCAATACGCCCAGCTCATCGCCCGTCGCGTGCGTGAAGCACGCGTGTACTCCGAAGTGGTGCCGTCGACAATCACGGCCGCTGAGGTGAAAGAAAAGAACCCGGTCGCCCTGGTTCTCTCAGGTGGCCCTTCGTCCGTCTACGAAGAAGGCGCCCCGCAGCTCGACAAGGACATCTTCGAGCTCGGCCTGCCCATCTTTGGCATCTGTTACGGATTCCAGGTGATGACCCAGGCACTCGGCGGCAAGGTGGAGAAGACCGGTGCGCGCGAATACGGCCGCACCGCGATGAAGAATTCGTCGGGCATCCTCCACGCTGGCCTCGCAGAGGAGCACTCCGTGTGGATGAGCCACGGTGACTCTGTCACCGAAGCACCGGAGGGCTTCGAGGTCACCGCCTCGACCCCGGGTGCGCCCGTGGCGGCATTCGAGAACGCTGAGAAGCGCTTCGCTGGTGTGCAGTACCACCCTGAGGTCATGCACTCCCCGCACGGCCAGCTGGTTTTGACCCGCTTCCTCACCGAGATCGCGGGCCTGGAGCAGAACTGGACTGCCTCCAACATTGCGGAGCAGCTCATCGAGCAGGTGCGCGAGCAGGTCGGTGAGAACGGCCGCGCCATTTGCGGCCTGTCCGGTGGCGTTGATTCCGCTGTCGCGGCGGCGCTCGTGCAGCGCGCCATCGGGGACCGCCTCACCTGTGTGTTCGTCGACCACGGCCTGCTGCGCCAGGGCGAGCGCGAGCAGGTGGAGACCGACTTCGTGGCAGCCACCGGTGCGAACTTGGTGACGGTGGACGAGCGGCGCGCGTTTTTGGACAAGCTCGCCGGTGTCTCGGAGCCTGAGGCGAAGCGCAAGGCTATCGGCGCGGAGTTCATCCGCTCCTTCGAGCGTGCCGTTGCCGACGTTCTCTCCGACCACAAGGTCGACTACCTCGTGCAGGGTACCCTCTACCCGGACGTGGTGGAGTCGGGCGGCGGCACCGGTACCGCCAACATCAAGAGCCACCACAACGTCGGTGGTCTGCCTGACGACGTCGAGTTTGAGCTCGTCGAGCCGCTGCGCCTTCTGTTCAAGGACGAGGTCCGCGCTGTGGGCCGTGAGCTCGGCCTTCCCGAGGTCATCGTGAACCGTCAGCCGTTCCCGGGCCCGGGCTTGGGCATCCGCATCGTTGGTGAGGTCACCGAGGAGCGCCTCGAGACGCTGCGCGCGGCCGACGCGATTGCGCGCGAGGAGCTCACCCGCGCCGGTCTCGACGAGCAGATCTGGCAGTGCCCCGTTGTGTTGCTTGCCGACGTCCGCTCGGTCGGCGTCCAGGGCGACGGCCGTACCTACGGGCACCCGATCGTGCTGCGCCCCGTCGCTTCCGAGGACGCGATGACCGCCGACTGGGTGCGCGTGCCTTACGAGGTGCTCGAGATTATCTCGACGCGCATCACCAACGAGGTTGCCGACGTCAACCGAGTCGTGCTGGACGTGACGTCCAAGCCGCCGGGGACTATCGAGTGGGAGTAGGCAGAAGCGGGGGGGGGGGGGGGGGGGGGGGGGGGTGGGG